>NZ_JAVRBR020000151.1:0-168458 GCF_034531165.2 Dendronalium sp. ChiSLP03b
CGCAACTGTACCGCCAGTAAAGTAATTTGGCGTTTTACTACTGAAGACGCGCGTGTCAAACTTAAACATCTTTATCCAATTTTTGAAACCGATGAAACAGGCGATTCTAATGCAACATTTTAGCCTTGACACGCCACTACGAATGTAGAATAATTTATTTTTTGGTATTCCCTGAGATAAAAAAAGTTTGCCAACTTGCCCAAGCAGCCTGGAAGCAGTTTCAAACAAATCCTCGAAGCTGGGTGATGACCGCAAAGCGATGCCTACGGCGGGCTGCGCCTACGCAGCTAATAAACTCAATTGATGAATTAACCTTCCCTACCTTAAAAAAATGAAGCTATTTACCGAATATCCAGAAAAAGATGAAGCTAAATATTGCGCTCTCATGAGTGAGTTAGTTAAAAAGAACATGGACAATCTTTACGGAGGTGATAAGAAAAAAACCGCCAAGAGAGATACTCACTCGAAAACCCATGCTGCTGTTCAAGGTACTCTAGAAATTTTTGACTTTGATGAAGCAGTAATTAAGCAGGAATTGAGCAAACGCGCCTCATTAACTGAAGCTCAACTTCAAGCAATTTCCCTAAAACAAGGTTTATTTGCTAAACCGAAACAATATCCGGTTTGGCTACGATTTGCCAGTGGTGCGTTCTCAGTCAAGAATGATTATGAAGGAGATACGCGCTCCATGGCTGTAAAAGTGATAGGTGTAGAAGGAGAACGAATACCGCACAGTCACGAGTTAAAAACCCACGATATTATTGTCCACAATACCGAACTCTTTTTTGTTAGAACCATCAAAGACTTCTACGGCTTTTTTTTGGCGATTTATCGAGCAGGGCTGTTTCCGCTTTTTAAGCTGTTGGTGCTTTTATGGCTAAAGTTGCATCCCTACGAATCCACTCTTTTACAAACCAGTTTCAAACGATTTCCCAAGAGTTTGCTCACAGAACGCTATTGGAGTGCTTCGGCGTATTCTTTGGGACTCAAATCTGATTTTGATCCATCCCAACCAGGTCGAGTTCCTGTGGAATATCCGGCTGTGATTAAATATGGATTTATTCCGGTTTCCAGTCAACCACCTCATCAACAGCTTCCTCTCGAGTCCAGACCAGAAAGTGAGCTTCAGCGTGCCAAAGCCTCAGGTTCAGAGGATAACTACTACCGAGAGGATATCATTCAAGCTTTAGCAAAGCCTAATGCTGAATACTATTGGGACTTTCAAATCCAATTTCAAACTAGCCCAGAGATGTCTGTTGATGATACCACTATTACTTGGAATGAAGAAGAATCACCCTTCTTTACAGTTGGTCGTCTGACAGTTAAGCATCAGAACGTTCACTCTCCTAAAGAAGATGACTTTGGGGAAAATCTCAGTTTTTCTCCTGGAAATGGTCTAGCAGTGCATCGTCCTGTCGGTGCGATTAATCGCTTACGTAGCATTGTTTATCCTATTGTTGCTGATAACCGTCACGAAAAACGAGGAGTCAAATACCAGGAACCAACTGTGGGGGAGTAGGGAGATGAGGGGGACAAGGGAGACAAGGAGAGAAGTCGCAAGGAGGAGCCAGTCCGTTGTGGGGGTTCCCCCCATTGAAGGAACTTGCGTGGTTTCCCTCCAAGCGAACTTCGGAGGGACAAGGGAGACAAGGGAGATAATTCTTCACTTCTGCTTTCTGCCTGCTAATTCCAAACTCCCCAGTCCCCAATCTATGCTTTTTGTTACGAAAATCTTGTCAAAAAAGATAAGATATGTATGATATTTTTGGGATTTTAAATTATGCCAAGAAATATCAATTTTTAAAATGTGATACTTTTAACAAAATTGTTTTTTAGTAGATTTTTTGAGTTAAAAACAATGCTAAAAAACAGCAATAATTGATACAACTTAAAATTTCCAAAAAATAAACTTCATTACAACTTTAAAAAATATTTCCAGGCACAATGGGGGCAGAGAAACAATACTGTTTATTTGCGCTCGGAGACGAATAATGGTAGCGATCGCAGAGAACGTTCAGCATCGGCTAACTATACAAACTGTAGAAATTGCCCCTAACACAACGGCGATTCGCTCTCTTGATTGGGATCGCGATCGCTTCGATATCGAATTCGGACTGCAAAACGGTACGACTTACAATTCCTATCTAATTAGGGGCGAGCAAACAGTTTTGATCGATACTTCTCACCAGAAGTTTCGTCAGCTGTATTTAGATACGCTTAAAAGTATCGTCAACCCCAAGACTATTGATTACATTATTGTCAGCCACACAGAGCCAGACCATAGCGGCTTGGTTGAAGATGTACTTCAGTTAGCACCCAGAGCTACTGTTTTAGCCTCAAAAATTGCGTTGCAATTTTTAGAAGGTTTGGTACACGATCCTTTTTCTAAGCGGATTGTGAAAAGTGGCGATCGCATCGATATTGGTAAAGGCCACGAAATCGAATTCGTGAGTGCGCCTAACCTGCACTGGCCAGATACCATCTTTAGTTACGATCGCAAAACCCAAACTCTCTTTACCTGTGATGCCTTTGGGATGCATTTCTGTGACGAACGCACCTTTGATGAAGACTTAGAGGCGATCGAAGCTGACTTTAGATTTTACTATGACTGTCTAATGGGCCCCAACGCTCGTTCTCTCTTGAATGCCATGAAGAGAATGAACGAACTAGGGAAAATTAACATTATCGCTAACGGTCATGGGCCGCTGTTGCACCATCATCTAGATGTGCTGACCGGATGTTACGAAAGTTGGAGTCATAGACAAGCAAAAGCAGAAACCACTGTCGGCTTGTTTTATGTTTCCGAATACGGATATAGCGATCAACTCGGTATGGCGATCGCTGAAGGCATCCAGAAAACTGGAGTGGCGATCGAAGTTATCGACCTCAGCACAGCTGGGATACAAGAAATCCAAGAACTAGCAGGTAGAGCAACTGGCTTCATTATCGGAATGCCCCCAAGTACTGCCGTCGCTGCCCAAGCTGCTATTAGTTCGCTACTATCTGTTGCTAAGGATAAGCAACTGGTTGGCTTGTTTGAATGTTACGGCGGGGATGACGAACCCATTGATACGCTGCGAAGAAAATTTATCGACCTGGGTGTGAAAGAAGCCTTCCCAGCGATTCGGATCAAAGAAGCTCCCACCGCAAGTACATTCCAATTGTGCCAAGAAGCGGGTACAGACTTGGGACAATTGCTAGTGCGCGAACGCAACATCAAGCAGATTAAATCTCTTGATGTCAACATGGAAAAAGCCTTGGGGCGGATTAGCAGCGGACTATATATTGTCACCACCAAAAAAAGTGATGTGTCCAGTGCCATGCTGGCCTCCTGGGTATCGCAAGCGAGTTTGCAACCTCTAGGATTCACAATTGCCGTTGCCAAAGACCGCGCCATTGATTCCTTGATGCAAGTAGGCGATCGCTTCGTCCTCAACGTCTTGGAAGAAGGAAATTATCAAGAACTGAAAAAGCAATTCCTCAAGCGCTTACATCCCGGTGCTGACCGATTTGCCGGAGTCAAAACTCGAACTGCGAAAAACGGTTCTCCAATTCTGACAGATGCTTTGGCATACATGGAATGTGAAATCCAAAGCAGCATGGAGTGCAGCGACCACTGGATTGTATACTGCACCGTTCAAGACGGTCGTGTTTCCAAATCCGATGCACTGACAGCCGTTCGCCATCGCAAAGTAGGTAACTACTACTAAGAAAGGCAGGAGGCAGAAGGCAGGAGGCAGAAGTTAGTAGTTATTCCCTTGTTCCCCTTGTCTTTCTTGTCCCCCTTGTCCTCCTTGTCTCCCTTTTCCCCTGTCAGCATTTCATAGGAAGTATGAAATCTCCATCTTTCCTAACACACTTGCTTCAAGCTGCTAAAAACTGGGCAAAATCTACCCGGTTTTTGCATTTTTTTTCCACACTTCACCCGAAATCTATGAGCGATTCCAAACCCCGTGACGTACAAGTTCTCCCCATTGCTACAAATACTAAAATCCTCAGGGCACGTAGTTGGTCACGTCTGCGGTTTGAAATTGAATATGCATTAGAAAGAGGTACTACCTCCAATTGCTATTTAATTGAAGGTGATAAAACCGCAATTATTGACCCACCAGCTGAAACCTTCACTGAAATTTATCTAGAAGGATTACAGCAAACTCTAAACTTGAAAAAGCTGGATTATGTAATCCTTGGTCATTTTAGCCCCAACCGCATACCAACCCTCAAGGTACTTCTAGAACTGGCACCGCAAATAACCTTCGTATGTTCTCTTCCCAGCGCTGCACATTTACGTAACGCTTTTCCAGATGATGCACTGAAAATTCTAGTAATGCGTGGGAAAGAAACTCTAGATTTAGGCAAGGGTCATGTTTTAAAATTCTTACCTATTCCCAGTCCTCGTTGGCCAGAAGGACTTTGTACCTACGATCAGCAAACCCAAATTCTCTACACAGATAAGCTATTTGGAGCACATATCTGTGGCGATGAAGTGTTTGATGACAACTGGGAAGCATTCAAAGAAGACCAGCGCTACTACTACAACTGTCTGATGGCTCCCCAAGCTACCCATGTGGAAGCAGCTTTGGAGAAAATATCAGATTTACAGGTGAGAATGTATGCTGTTGCTCACGGGCCTTTGGTACGCACCAGCTTAATCGAACTCACCAAAGCTTATGGAGAATGGAGCCATTCTCAAAGAACGCGGGAGATTTCTGTCGCCCTACTTTATGCCTCAGCTTATGGAAATACAGCAACTTTAGCACAGGCGATCGCCCTTGGATTGACTAAGGGGGGAGTCGCAGTTCAATCGATCAACTGTGAATTTGCCTCACCTGATGAAATCCGCACGGCTGTAGAACAATCGGATGGTTTTATCATCGGTTCACCTACTATCGGTGGTCATGCACCGACTCCCATTCATACTGCTTTGGGTATTGTGCTGACAGTTGGTGACAACAGCAAACTCGCAGGTGTTTTTGGTTCCTATGGCTGGAGTGGCGAAGCCTTTGACTTAATTGAAGGTAAACTCCGAGATGCTGGATATCGGTTTGGATTTGAAACCCTCAAGGTCAAGTTTAAACCGGATGATGTCACACTCAAATTTTGTGAAGAAGTCGGTACAGACTTTGCCCAAGGACTGAAAAAAGCTAAAAAAGTGCGCGTACCCCAACAAGCCGCTACACCTACAGAACAAGCTGTGGGTCGGATTGTTGGTTCAGTTTGCGTAATTACAGCTAAGCAAGGAGATGTTTCGACTGCGATGTTAGGTGCTTGGGTGTCTCAGGCTACCTTCAACCCACCTGGTCTGACCGTTGCGATCGCCAAAGATCGAGCCATAGAATCTCTCATGTATCCAGGTGGTAAATTTGCCTTGAACATCTTAGCTGAAGGCAATCATGTAGATTACATGAAGCATTTTCGCAAAAATTTTGCGCCTGGTGAAGACCGATTTGCTAACTTTGGCACTACAGTTGCAGACAATGGCTGCACAGTCCTTGCTGATGCTCTCGCCTATGTTGAATGTTCAGTTAGCCAACGTATGGAATGTGGCGATCACTGGGTAGTTTATGCAACCGTTGATAACGGTAAATTAATCCAACCTGATGCTGTTACTGCCATCAACCATCGGAAAACCGGGACTCATTATTAGAAAGCTAATGACCAAGTAAAGAAGGCAGGGGGAGCAGGGGAGGCAGGGGGAAAAAATATTAATACCTCAATCCCCAGTCCCCAGTCCCTATTTTGGCATCAAGGTCATCACCGACATTAAGGTTAACTGCATCAGTAGCGATCGCATCTATCTGTCGAGCGTTCAATTTCTGAAATGCTCTCTCAAAATCAGCAGCATCCTCTTGAACTTTCAAGTTATCTGCTTTGAGCAGTTGGCTGGTGGTGAAGCGAATCCCGCTTCCTGGTGTACCAGTGGCTACGCGCTTTCCTTGAAGATCGCCAAATACCTGCAACCCTGAGTCTTTGCGGGTGATAATCTGTAAATACTCGTTGGCTAAAATTGCTACTGCTTGGACTTTTCCCTGCCGCATTGCCTCATTAGCAACATCCACCTGCACCAGAGCAAAATCTACTTTACGTTCTAGCAAGCGTTGCAGATTTTCGTAGGAACCCTGCGAGTCAAGATTGCGAACCTTTAATCCAACCGTTGTCTTGGTATTGCCAATTTGCTCGCCCACGCGATGGTAGAAGCCTCCAGCCGTCCCACTAGAGAGAGTCACGTTATCCGGCTGAAAACTACAACTGCTGAGCATCGCTACCAGGGTGCCACTTGCTAAACTGCGGAAAATCAGAAAAATTCCTTGATGGCGATCGCTATTTTTCAAAAATGACAAGTGATAACTAAGTAATTGCTTTGCCCAGGTTCGTCTACCAGATAGTTCGTACACTTTTCTCATACCAGCCCACACACGGCTGTTTTCTCCGTAACAATAACATTTTTCAGGTTACAGTTCAGCGAAATGCTTTAAAATGCTTTATTTGCCTTGTATACTTACTTTGGGAAGTTAGCAAATTGCAAGACAATATAAGTAACTTCTCACAAATAAACTTTACAAAATAGTACTGAATAAATAACGATACTTACGAATAGAGACGCGATAATCGCGTCTCTAAATTTATTTTTGCCGACCTAGTGAGGAACTTTTAGCTTGAGGCTTGGTAAGTGCGAATGTGGCAGAAAAGTTGAAGTAAGATTCCGCAATTGCCACCAAGACAATTGAATAATTATCATGTCATCTTGAACTAGAAAGTCAGTATCTGGCAGTTTTTACACAAAATGCCAACTACTGCCACAGCGCTTTTATACTACTTGTTCCTCCTATGACCGCACACAACAAAAACAATAAAATTAAATTTCCTATTTGGCAGTATCTGAACCAACCCTTGTTTAGCCACGATTCTAGATTAGAATTGAATCCCCGTCGCTTTGCCCACGGCTGGCGAATTCAACTTCTAAAAAGGTGTTGGACTAAAGAATGTGATGCTAAGGGGCCTCAACAGTCTTAGATTTGCGAAAAACTGGCGCACTGAATTTCAAGCTTGTAATCTAAGCCTCGTCCATAGAACGTGGCTTTTTGCCGTCTAGTAAAACCCCACAATCCCTTGTTTAGCTGACTAGGCTGCTTTTGGTTTCTACGATTTAGGATATTATCAATGTCCTGAAATATCCTAAAATACCCTAAATCATCCCAAGTAATTAGGGCAGATTTAGGGCAATGAGGTATTCGTTAGAAGAAATAAATAAGCGGCTCAAAGCAAGCAAGAGGGGCGTATCTCTGCGGCAAAGGGGAGATATGCTAAGTATTAGGGCAACACTGCCGCCGCGCCCTAATAGCAAAAAAATCCAGGCGCACCAGCAAGATGTAGCTTTGGGGATGTACGCCAACCCTGCCGGACTCAAAGCAGCAGAGGACAAGGCAATAGAGCTAGCGGCCGACATTGTTAAGTGGAAAACTGGACAGGCGTTTCCTTGGGAGAATTGGATTGAGGGGAAGTTAGTACCAGTGGGGAATACCTGCGAGTATTGGATAGAAGCTTTCAAGCAAGAATTTTTAATCAAGCAACAACAGTTTTCCGCTAGCACTTGGGAAAGGCATTATTCGCTTCAATTTGATCGGCTTCCAGCCAAAGCCGAATTAACTGGAGAATTGCTATTGAAAACGTTATTATCTCTGCCCATTAACACTTGGACTAGACATCATACCGCCAGTAGTTATATTAAGCTAGCTAAATTTGCCGGAATTGATATTGACCTGCGCCCCTACAAAGGCAAATACAATTCCACGGACACAATCAAGGATTTGCCAACCGATGAAGCGATCGCCTCATTGCGAGATAAAATCCCTAGCCGCCAATGGCAATGGGTTTATGGGATGTTGGCGGCTTATGGTTTAAGACCGCATGAAGTATTTTTTGTCAACGTTGAACCAAGTCCACCTTATAAATGTCGCGTGTCAGAGGGGAAAACTGGGGCGCGAATTGTGCAGCCTTTTTATCCAGAGTGGGCAGAGCGCTGGAAGTTGTGGGAGCAGCAAAAGCTTGCGACCAAAAAATCAGAGTACTGGGAGCTAGGGAGACAGGTTCGGCAATCGCTGTACTGGTACTTAAAAAAGGTGGGAGCTTATGCAGCTCCTTATGACCTCCGTCACGCTTATGCAATCAGGATTAGTGTAGTTTTTGAATTGCCCGTAACCACTTCAGCTAAACTGATGGGGCACTCGATTGCAGAACACCTGAGAACTTACCAACGTCACATTGACGAGAAAACCAATTCTAGGGCAGTGGAGAGAGCGATCGCGCGGTTTGATGGTGAAGCGCCTTAGAAAGCTCACCACCTAGCTATTTTCCATACTCCAGCTTCGCCTGCTCAAATGCGAGGTTAATGGCAATCATTTTTTCAGGGTTTGGATAAATGCCATCTGGATGGTAAATTTTGGCAGCAGCGCGATATGCGGTGCGAACTGCGTCAAAATCTGCATCACGAGCAACCCCTAGAACTTCTCGCCAGCTAGGGGTAGCACTTTGCTGTCGTGTTTGGGACTGCTGCGATCGCGTGTCACGCTTTTTAGAGCTTGTAGACTTTTTCTGCGATTTGGACTGCTCTGGCTGCTTTAACACGTGGTTAGGGGGTAGGCAGTGATAAGCATCAAATAGCAACGTCTTTGGGCGACTTCAAATAATCCAAAAATTGTGCAAGCTGATTGTCGCTTAGTTGTTGCCTCGATCGCACCTTAAATAACTCAAATAATATGCCCTTGGCTTGGTCAGTCGATATACTTTTTCGCTTCATCACTGACTCAATTTCAGCATTGAGCAGATTGCGATCTGGGGCAGAAGACAACAGAGGCGCAACTTTTGGTGCTGGAGTGGGTGACAACTTCTTGGGTTTGCTCACATGGGTCATAATGTGAGCTTTGTACTGTTCAGACAATCGTCGCACTTCTCCTTCCATCTGGTCAGACAACTGATGTCGATGCTCCCAGAGGTAGCTAACCACAGACGGCTGGTCATCCAGATAGCGCCCCACACCCCAGGATTCTGACGCGTTCTTCAAACCTTCAGCAGCAAGCCTATCGGCGGGGCTTCCACGGGTCATCTCGTTGCCTTTACCACTTTGCAACGAGATGGGGACAGATGCGATCGCTTCCTTGCGTACCCCCAAAATCGTAATCCCACACCGACAGATGGCATCGTTACCCATGTATTGGATTTCGGAATAATCGCTCATCCAGTCTGGAGCAACTTCATCTAGGCGCTCTCTAATGGTCTGCCAGCGAAGAAATATCCACTTCTTATTGCTTCCTGGAAGCTCGCGTACTTCGTGCAAGTTGGCGGGAAATAATTTTTTAAGTTCGGATTGGATTCGCCGCAAATCGTCTCTAATTTCTGGGGTAATCATTTATTACCTCTTGATATTCAAGTCCATTGACAGCCTCCTCTACACACCCTATCGCTTCATCTAGATAATGCAACGCATCAGCTAAACAGGATTTCAATTCTTCATCCTTGTCGCAAAGGTTTTCCCAAACTTCAATGACTGTTGATTGATGTTTCAAGAACCACCGTCAGCGGTTCTTTCTGGCTTGCCATTTTCACGCGGTTGTGGTCTTTTAGCTTCTATAGGTGTGTTGTTAGTAGCAGACACGATCCGTTCTCCGTAAAAGCAGGCAGTTACTAAAAACAGTAGTATCGCTAATCGCATTATGCACCTCTTAACTGATCTGTTTTTGCAGGCTTCCCGTTATTTGGAGGAATGGGGCGAGGTTTAACTTGAGAGCATTCTTCTCGTCTGGTGCATCCCTTACTTTCAACAGCAAAAGCAGGGGACATCAAAGCAATTGATATCGCTAGCGCGGTAAGATATTTCATGTTCATCTTTCTAGTGGTGGACGGGTGCGATCGCTCAACTTTCCACGGGAGGGCAATCGCACTTCAAATCTCAATTATTGTGAGTCTTGGTTACTCTCTAGCAAGGGAATTACTTGGCGAGATTCCACATCAATTACGTCTACGTCATCAAATGTGGAAAGGTATCCCTCTCCAAACCCGTGCATAAAAGGAATCGTGGTCATTTGGGCTTCATCGCCTTGCGCTCTTGTGTCGAGAATTTTGTTTCTTAGTTCAACATCGCTGTTAAAGCCAGCTATCCACCCTAAAAGGAAGTGAGCTTTAACAGTAGTCCTCCACCCTGGATAAAGTCTCGTCCAGGAATCACGATTCATGTGTTCATAATCTTTCGCGGCTATATCCCAAGCAGCGAGTGCTTCTTTTTTTGTATTCATTTTTATTGCTCGTCGCGTCATTTACAAATTACATTCATTTGTGTGTTGCGATCGCCTATTTAGTCTGGGCAGGCGATCGCACTTCAGACTTTGATTAAGCCGCTACTAATTCAGGCTCCATTGGTAGTGGCGTAGTGCGAATTTTCAGGGCTAGTCTTACTGCCTCAATATGTTTGTCTCTAAAATTCTCTTGCTCGTGTCGATGTTCGTAGTGAGGACATGTGCAGCTTCCAGCTTCCAGGTTCACTTCGTAGCGCTTTGAGGGCTGCCCTTGCTTGTGACTGTAGACTGCAAACACGTTGGGCTTATTGGTTGCAAAAGCCTCTAGAGACGGGTCTTCTTTGGGAGCAAGTCTCGCAACTGCCAAGAGTGATTCTTTAACAGCAATTCCGAAGTCAACTAGCACAGCATCGCCTGTCAAATTAGTCTTATAACCGCCCTGAACACCTGCAATACGAACCAGAGTACCGTTAACATTTGCTTCCCACAAACCACCATGAATTGTGGTGTCAACCTTGTCGAAAGCGATCGCACTACTTCCAGAATCTTCAGTAATCGGCGAAACATCGCGCAGTCCGCGATCGTATCCCATTCGGTAGCAAGGGTCACTGGATTGCATTTTTAAGCCAGCAGCCGCATCTTGATAGCCTCGTTGATTCATTTCTAGAGGTGCGATCGCTTGAGCCTGCTTCTCGATATGAGCTTCTAATTCGGCTTGCGTTACTTTCTGAGGCTGTGCTTCCAGAATGTCTGTGATGCAATCAGAGCAACTGCGGCGGCGGGGGATAACCAGAGCATCGCATATCTCGTGCAACTCCTTCCTGCAAAATTTTTCAAGTTGTTCTTTTGAGTAAATCGGTTGTACCATTATCTTCACCTGATGTTTCAACTAAGGTTCCAAGAGCGCCATTTTTCTTTGCGGGAGGGTGGCGCTTTTTGGTTTTGAAGGCAGAAGGCAGGAGGCAGAGGGCAGAAGGTTCTGTTTTTACTTATCTGCAATCGCCTTTTTGGTTGTCTGTTAATCCAATGTTATACCATGTACTACCATGTGTCAACATGGTGGTACAGGTAGTAAAATTGTGGTACAGCGCAATGGATTGAAATATGGAACAAGAGCTAATTAAGCTAGATGACCGATTAGCAATAAGAATCGACAAAAAAACAAAGGAAGAGTTCAGTAATCGCTTAAAGGCTGAAGGCAAAAATCCCTCTGAGGTAATGCTGTCCTGGATCAAAGACTTTCTACAAGAGGACAAACCGAAACTTCCTGACCTCGCGGAAATAGCAATTGATGTCAAGCTCTTGAAAGACAAAGTTGCAGAACTGGAGGGGAAGTTACCAGCCTGAGGGAGGAAAACGAGTCTCTCAGGCAATGGCGCGACTTAGTAATAAAATCAGTCCCAAAGGAAAACCCGTCAGATATCTGACGGGTTTAGTTTTATAAAGCGGATCATCAATTAATTGTACAAACATGGTGTAACAATGTTACTCTATGAAAAGCGATCGCTCAAAGCCATAACCGACTAAAAGCGATCGCCCAAACGCAGGCAAAGGCAAAGATACGGCTTTTGTCCAATGTCTGCTGCCTAAAAAAGTGCGATCGCGTACCGGCCAACTTTGGGGCGATCGCACCTACCCAAGCTGGAGGGCAAAAAACAGCGGACTGCTGCCCTGATATCAGTAGCCTTCTTAAGGCACAACTTGCCCTACAGGATGACTTCAGACGCTGTTTCCTCGCCTTGGGCAACAGAACCTTGAAAATTAAATGTATCACCCTAGCATTGCCACCAATCGGGCAACGCGGGTGAAGGAGGACAGGGGACAAAATAATCCTGAAAAATTTTTCAGGATGTTTGTTCAAATTAATCAACCCCCAGATATGAAGTCTGAGGGTTGCTGAAAACTACCAATTTTTAGACACAGAAAGAATGAATTACACTAGTCGCTTTCATCATCTTTATCATTGTTGTATACACCTGCTTCTAGCAAGGCTTTTTGCTTCTTTATTCGCTCTTGCGATCGCTTATCAGTACCATAAATAAACGCGGTCACTATTGAAACGATAGGCGTACCAGCAAAAGCAGCTCCAGCAATGTCATGACCTTGTTGAATTAAAAACGCGCCAGTTCCAATCGAAACGAGAGTAATTATAAAACCAAAAATCAAGCCAGCCCACGAACGCTTGCTATCACCAACAATCACAGTCTTTTCCATTTCTATGCGATGCTGTGATTGATTTTTGGCCATCTCGAATATTTCACCAGCAAGACCCGGTTTAACTAGGTCGTATGCTTTGAGTGTTTCAGGTGGAGGAATGGGTCCAGAAGACCTTGAAATTGCTGCCTGAATCTCTATTATCCTTTTTTCTTTGTTAACTTGATTTGCTAGTTCTTTATCCAACTTTTCAGCAGGAGTCTCATTTATGTCTTCATTGTCCATCACACCACATCAATCCTTTGTCTAAGATTGAGCCTCTGCCAAAGCCTTACGCGCTTGGGCAATCAGCGTATCATTAATTTGAGACTCTACTTCCTTAAACTCTGCCATTGCTTTTTTAAGATCGTTTCCTACAACTACCCAGTCAGACAACAGTGCTAAATAGTCTGCCTGCTCAGGGCTTAATGACGTATTGTAAGCCTGCAATGTATTACCAAAATCAACCATTCTGGCGACACCCTCGATTAAAGATGGTCGTGCATACAAATAACTTGATAATAGATCCATAATCCCTCCGTAGATCATTCATCTATTTGAGGGTAGACCCCCCCAAGGTCAATATACATCAATCAAAAGTACAGACAGCAAAAACCAGTGCCAATTTAATCAAATCTTTGACTGCATTAACCAAAAATAAAAATTTGCAGAGAATTTTGCTGAATTTATTACAGGCACAGAGCGCGATCGCTTTCCTCGGCAGAGGTCTGCAAAACCTTTACACCAAAAGCGATATTACTTATAACAGTCATCTGCTGGTTTGTTATTCAAAGAAGCCTCGGACTCGCAGGCCGCAATTTCAGCTTGTCTTGCAGCATCATCAAACTGTCTCGTCAAAGGAGTGTTTAAGACGTTCTCGTTGAGATAAACGCAAAAGCCAATAAATACAACCGGAACTAACACGAGCAAGAGTAAAAATTCTTTGCCAAACACTTGTTCATCTTCTGTGTTTTTCTGTTGTGATTGTTTTTCTTTATCGTCCATAGCATTTACACCACCGCTAACTCCTACATCTAGCAATCCCAAAACCAGATCGCGTCTAACTTTTTTAAAAATATCCACTTATTTATTCCGCCAATGTCCGCGAACGTAAGTGCCATCAGAACGAGTGTAAGGACGAACATAAACTTCACCAGTCGAGCCACTGTAGCTAGGCGTATAACTCGAACCGTAGCTGTAACCGGGACGACTGCTGGCAGAGCGATCGCCGCATGTTTTACCCGACGAATCAACTTGCCAGGAGTACTGGCAATTTCCAAGGTAAGAGTCACTGGGATAACCACCAACATAATTATTTTGTTGGTACGTGCTTGCTGGTATTCCACCACCACACAAGTTTCCCAAATTAATTATTTTGCCGCTTTCGGTTTGCATATAACAGTTTGGTGAAACAGGTTGTTCCACTTGCTGTGCTACAGCAACTTGGCTCAGTCCGAAAAGCGACGCAGCAACGCAAGAAAAAATAACGTTTAACTTTTTGACCTTTAACATGCTCTTTGGCTGTAAAAATGACTACCTCATTTTTAGGCTTGCCACGCAGGATACTGTTGCAGCAAAGCTACTGAAAAGTAGTTAAAGATTAAGCGATCGCGCCTACCACTTGCTGAAAAATTTTTCACAAACCAAGGACGACAATGACTGAAGAACGATTTGATATAGGACAAAACCTGCACTCTATGTCCATCCACCTTGAGATTCTAATAGAGTCACCCGAATACCAAAATTTAACCAAGTCCGACTTTTACCACCCCGATTTCACCTTAGTAAATGCGTTGCAAGCATTGCAGCAAGCCTTGGAAGCCTACGACAAAATGATGGCAGCCAATCCACCAGAAGAACCACTAACGCATTAGAGGATTTATCGCGCTCAAAAGTGCGATCGCGACAACTACCTCCTGAAAAATTTTTCATAAACCTAAACGAGGACATAATGAGCAATTTTCACATCGCCAATCAACAAGCCGCAATTGAAGCCGTTCAAGAAGTAGAAAGTTTATCAGACGAACAACTACGCGAAGCTATTTTGCAGTCCCTTAAAAAGGCTGGATACCCAAGCAACGATCTGCCGTCAGAGATGGATACTTCCAGACAAGGCTTGTTGGATTTTATAGCGGGGATGGCAGCGATCGCTCACAGCTATCCAGCAGAGAATGAGGTGCGGGATTGAATAATCAGTTTTGGCTACAAATCGGCGATCGCGTCGAACACGTCAAGGAAACTGGGTATCCAGGGACTGTCACGGAAATTGATTTCGATTGCTACCCATTTTTTGAATATGGTGTGACTACTTGCATAGTAGTGTGGGACGATGCAAGCGATCCAGATATCCAATGGACAAACAAGCTTTACAAAGTGTGATGCGTAAAGCCAATAAAAAGTAGTTAAAGATTGCGCGATTGCTCTAGTCGTATTCTGGAAAAATTTTTCATAAACCGTTTGTGCTACAGAACTATGCGATCGCGTCTAGGCTACTGATACTGGTAACTGCCCTAATCTTTGTGTACGTTGTTAGCAGTAGGTATTAAACTTTAATTGCGACTGTGGCGATGTCAAAAAAATCTGAGATATCTGCGCCTAAGGCCTTGCATAGCACCATCACAACTTCAATAGAGACAGTTATAGTGTCGCTTTTGAGTCTATCGGCATAATAATCCGGCTGCTCCAGCTGCTGAATATATTGATGAGCAACCTTGCAGCCTAATTGTGTTGTTATCCGCTCAAGCTGGCGGCGGGGCATTTGTCCGCGAAGCTCGATTAGTTTTTGGGCTTGAACTTCTGTCCACTTTAATGTGGCAATATGTTCTAAATTCACCATCGTAATAACTCGCTTGCCGCTACTACTTGCCAGGATATCACTTTGCATTTACGCTGTTAACGGAAGGACAACAGTAATAACTTAATTCACAAAGTGTCAGGCAGTCGTCTTCATACGCGGATATCTATTCCATCCCTCGTATGAGACGGATACAAGATATCCGTTTCAAAAAAACAAGCGATCGCACTGCTTTGGACGGTGGGGCGATCGCTTTGTTAACAATCCTGAAACGCTACTTGCTCCACTTGGGGAGCCAGTCTCGTGGGCGGGTTTCCCGACTTGAGAGAACTGGCGTGAAATCCCAAGACCGCAGTAGCTCAAATTTTTCAAGAAGTTTAATTAGCTGATTTTCGTTAAAAAGAGTAACAGAGATGGAAATTTCAGTAATTTCCGTCATTCTACCCAACTTACTCTATGAACGAGATCAGCAACAAACTTAGAGATTACAAAATCCATGCCCTAGCAAATTTTGTTCAGGACATAATTCCCCTGCTGGAGGCTGAAGGATTTTCCTTCAATGATTTCCTACTAGCTTTATCTAGCTGGGCGCAAAATCAGCCTCAGTGGCAAGATTCCGCATTTTATTTAGAACAGGCAGCTAATCCTCCAAAAGATCGGCTAAGTCCTCAACCAAAAGTTGAATAAGGCGTAATCTTTGCTTCTTATTTAACAAATTGGCTTGTAGCAAAACCTCCTCCGCAACTTTTGGCTGAGGACGCTTGAAGAGTTCCTCTCCGAGTATCTCAGCTAGAAGTTCAATCAACGGTTGCTTGGAATCTTCGGCTATTGCAGTCAACCCGTCCAGCCCTGGGGAGCTAATACAATCCTCCCAGTTGCGGACTGTGCCAGGCGAAACACCTAAAGCTTTAGCAAACTGCGCTTGAGTCCTGCGCCCCTTAACTCGCGTGACGATTTCTGCTATGCGCTGTTTTGCCTGCTCATCCATATCGCTCAAAAATGTCTGCTTAGATCATCTACTTTAAAAGCAAACATTTGATATAGGATATATACTGTGTATCACTAATAAATTACTACTAAATAACAATATTTTACTATGAGCGCCCCCCCTGATTGTATAAACCGAAGCTTTAATCTTCCAATATCGCTGGATGAAGCTTTAGCACAAGTCGCTCATAGGCGACGGACAACTAAGACTGCGTTGCTTGTAATGGCGCTTGAGGATCTGTTTTACAAGCTTGAAAGGCAAGAAGCCAACAGAGCCAAGATTAGAGCAAAAGAGGTTGCGTGATGGAGCGCAGTCCGCCATGCCAAATTACTGAGAGGCTGATTCCTGAGTCCCAACTTAGGGATGCCGTTAAAGAAATCCTGGCAGAAATGCTAGGACTGCAAGCCACCGATCCCAAATCCCAGAGGAAATGGTACGACACCGAGCAGGCTTACTCCCTATTGGGGCTAAATTCAGCCGAGCAATTGCGGGAGATGGTTAGAGATGGGAGGCTTCGCTTAAAAGAAGGACAAAGCCAAGATTTTGAAGTACGCGATGTGCGATCGCCGAATTCTGCCATCCCCAGATATCAGTTTCACATTGAAAAATGTGAGGCGAGATTAGCAATGCCGCCCGAAAAACGCTCCCACAAAAAACGCGCGGCGTGATCAACAGTTTTCTATAAAATCGGCGCGACTCGCCAAAGTCACGCCGAAAGCAAATCTATTACTAGGACTCAATTATGACACAGATAGCTGAGGTTTTAAAACCGTGTAATCCTTGTGACATAAGGATTTTGGAAAACATTAGTGCTGATGAAATTGAAGTAGGAAAAGTTATATCAGCCTATCACGCTGATGGCATTATTCCTGACATTATAGCTACAGAAAACTGGGAATTAATTGAAGGGATAAATGCTCTAGAAGCAGCCATTAGGCTTAATCAGCAGGTAGTAATGGTGAAGGTGCGCCAAGAGAATAAATCGCACATAAAAAGGAACTTAACACTGTTATCTACAAGCTTACTTTATACCCACCCTCTAAATAGCTCAATCTATGGTGAGAGAGAAGACCTGACCAGACTTAAGCAATCCATTGCTGAAACTGGCTGGATAAAACCCCTAGTTGTCACTCCAGATGCAGACGGCAAAAGATACAGAGTGGTTGATGGTAACAGCTGCTTCAAAGTCTGTGTTGAGTTACAGATCGCAGAAGTTTGGGTAGAAATTAAAGAATTCAAGAACGAACAAGAAGAACTCAAAGCGCTCTTAGCTGGCAATGTTGCCCGCGAAAAAACAATCGAACAGAAAGTCCGCGAAGGGCAACTTTGGGAGCAAATCGAGCGCTGTGAAGCCAAATCGCGCCAGGGACGAGCAGGCGAAGGACAAGGAACAACTCGCGACATCATCGCCAAGCGCGTGGGATTGGGCAGTGGTGTGAATTACGAACACGCCGCAGCCGCAGTCAAAACTCTAGATGAGACTAACGATCCGGGATTGCGATCGCAGCTAAAAATAGCCTTGTCAAAACCTCGCGGTGTGGATGCAGCTTATAAGCTGGTAGCAGAAGGCAGAAGGACGACAGTTGCCACAACGGGGGGAACCCCCGCAAGGCACTGTCTCCAGAAGGCAGAAGGCAGAGGGCAAAAACGTTGGATACCCAAAGAACTTGAGCGGGTGAAAATTATTGACGGGCCCCACAAAGGAAAAAATGCGACTGTACGAGTTTTAACTGGCATCTGCGCCATAGTCCATGTAGACGGTACTCCAGACCCCAAGCGAGAGCAAATTCCGTTTAACCAAATGGAAGCGCTAGAGGAAGAAGCTCAAAAGCCAATTACTTCAGTCACTCAAGAATCAAAGCAAAAGCAACAAGAATTAGGCTTAGGGAAGCGACGAGAGCAAGTCCTTCCCGACCTAGCACGCAATACAGGCGTAAAACCAGAAGAACAACTACAAGCTTCTGCCACTAATCTCAACGTGGCTGGCGATGCATTGGTTGGTGAAGTAGCGATCGCGCTACTCAAGCTTTCTCCCAAGCAGATGAGTGAGGTGATGTTGAGGGTGGGGCCAGATTTGTCTGTACCTCAGTTAGAAGCTATTTGGCAAGCGTTAGGCGATCGTTTAGCGCATAAGGCGGCGTAAGCAAATGATTCAAGAAATATGCGGTATGCACCCTGATTCATCTGGAAGCAAGGGGCACTTTACTTGGTTTAGACGTGAAGGAGAGTCTGGGGTAGACGCTTTTGAAGAAGTGTTTATAGTCGCGGCTTGTGGGCTAATTCAAACAAAAAATGATGGGCGGATCGATTTGCAAACGCCCGTTAAGTACTGTGAATCACCAGAGGAAGCGATCGCTTTAACTGAAAAACTCAACGCAGTTTTAGGCACTGATGACTACAGCAAGGTAAGGCGGAAATGAGTTACTGGAGAGAAAAAGCTAAGGAAGTGATTGACTGCGCGGTTTCTTCTGCCTCCGTTGGCATGAACATGAAAAATTTGAGGCAGTGCGGTGGGCAGGTTCCCTGGCATAAAGCAACTGCCGTATCAGAAACCCAAAAAAAGGAATTGAGACTTGCAATTGATGCTGCTTACCCTTTTGGAGTCAGGAAGAACCATCCCTATCAGCAATGGTGGGGCGAACGTCGCAAGGCTTTTGATCGGCTTGGTTTAGCGCAATCTGAAGGCAGGAAGAAGCCCGCGATTAATTGCGATCCGACAGTGCCAGGACAAACCTCGATTTTTGACTTGTTGTGAACATTACCGAAGTCAAAATACAACCAGATGCCTACCTCAAAATCATTGAGGGCAGGTTGGTCAAAATCAATCCCGAATTTGCGCGAGTAGCCCTTGGCAAACAGTGCCGACTCATCAATCTGGAAACAGATACTTTCATGTACCGCTACTTGCATTCAACTATTGACGAGTACGGCTATTGGGTCAAAAGGATATGAGGCTATCTTCCAAAAAAAAGATGGCCCCACCCAGAATAACGACAAACAGGAGGAAGCCAGTGATTAGTAGTTTATCAAATCTCGAACAAGCTAACAACTCGTTGTCTTTTGAGATCGCATCTCAACTTTACTCATCAGATGGAGACTTTCCAATCAATTTTGAAATAGCTTGGCAATGGCTAGGTTATACCCGCAAGGATTCAGCCAAAAAGAAACTGGTCAAAAACTTTATCGAAGGCGAAGATTATACCCTCCGCCAAGTGGCGGAGTCGGCTCCAAGTGGCGGTTTGACGCATTGGGATGACATTTGGCTTTCGGTTAATTGTCTAAAAGAAATGGGTATGCTTGCTGGTACAAATAAGGGAAAAGAAGTTAGGAACTATTTTCTCCAGTGCGAAGCGATCGCCAAGCAATCAGCCGCGTCTGTGCCAGAATTGCTACAAAGAATTCAGCAGACAGAAGACGCGATCGCTCTCCTCCAATCCCAAGTACAAAACCTACTGCCCCCATCGGCTGATTTCATCCCTCCAGGCTGGGATGCAGACGTGTGGGAGAAGTTACCGCCACAGGATAAACGCCACTTCCGTTATCTCTTTCGCCGTCGTCGCTTTCGCCCCTCCAATCAAGGCAACGATAATGTTTTGGCATTACCTCCTATCACTCCTGAACGGATAAGACAAAAACAACTTCTGGAAACAGAGCAGTTGATTGGTGAAATGTTACCTGAAGAAAAAGAACGCTTGGAAGCAGTAAAAGAGCAGGCATTAAAACAATTGTGGGCAGAAGGAGGGCAGGAAAATGAGTAGTTTTGCTTCTGCAACACTTGGACAAATCAGCACCCCAGTCAACATCCTCAAAGAATTTTTGGAGATTTTCAATCGTCGGCAGAAGTGTAAAGCGGCCATACTCTCATGGCTGGATGGCAAGCACTACTACGGTATTGAATGGGTAAGAACAACTTTTGAGAATTTAGCTGAAATATTGGGTTACTGCCGAGAAACAATCAGTAAACACCTAAATGAATTGATAGCAGATGGATTGATAGAAAAACTGCCAGCGGAACTTTTCCCAAAGGATACGGCAAATGTTTATAGACTTAATCCGAACTGGCTACCACCAATAGAATTTGATAAGTCCGATTGGAACGATTTGTCAAAACTATTGGGATTACTTAAATGCCCAGACATATTGTCGAAAATACTTTCGTGTCGATGCGAAAAAATTGACATATCTGTGCCAGATAATTCTCTAATCCATGCGAATAATCCGCCAACATTAGAGACTACCCTAAAGCTTTTTAAAAGCAACAACGTTGTTGAGGAAAAAAAAGAGAGTGAAAAGCAAGAGCCAATTCAAGATACTCACTACGCTGACGAGCTTAAAGAAGATTCTGCATCTAACGAACAATCCCCTCACGAAGATAGCTTTTCCGCCCCTGACCAGCCCACAAAACAACAACTGCGAGAAGTCTGTACCGAACTCAAGCGACTGCGAATCAACCCAGACTTATGCATGAGGGTAATGAAAAAATACTGGTGTAACGTGAGTAACGCGATCGCTAGGGTAAAGGAGGCTATAGCTGAGAATTGGTGCGACAACCCCACTGGGCTATTCATCGCCAGCTGCGAGAGTGGCGCGAAGCCCAAGAATGCGATAACGAGCGATGTTAAGCAGTGGTTTGACTGGGCCAGGAGACAAAGGATAGCGATCGCAATGACAGAGGGAGTGGTCTATACCCCAGAGGGCGAAGCAGTGGTAATCAAAGAAATGATGCAACGTTATCCAATAGGAGAAACATGAAAGCTATCACACTCAAAGCCCCTCTAGTCTGGGCAATATTTAACGCCAACCTCTCTACTATTCGCCATAAAGAGTATCTAGATCCAGGAACGCAGTTAGCTGTTCATGCAGGCAAGTCTTGCTCGGTTGTAGATGTTGAAAAATTTTCCAAGAGGTTGGGAATTTCCATCCCTCCGCGAGAGCGTCTATTTTTGGGTCAGGTCGTTGGGGTTGTGTCCATTGTTGAATGTTGCCCCTTCTCAGGAAATATGGCTCGTGAATGGGTTTTAGCCAAACCCAAACCCATTAGACGGTTTTACTGGAGAGGACAAGCTTGGGTTTACGATATTCCAGACGAGCGCATAGATTTTGACACTTCCAAAAACCCAGTCGCTGAAGAATCTGGCTACAAGTTCTCTGGCGCTCCCAAAGGCGAATGGCGAGTAACTGTCTGGCCGCATCCCAGCGAGGAAAATTTTTATTCTTATGCGGTGGCAATCGCGGGTGGTTTTTTAGGTAACGGCATTCTCGGTCATACTACCTTGCACGGATGCTACCCAGACGCAGAAGAGGCGTTACAAGCTGGAATAGAGCAAGGAGTCTATGGACGATAGTTTCAAGAGCGAATACCAATACCTGCGGCGTTTTGCTTCTTGGCGCTATCGGCATAAGCTAGAAAGCTTTGTTGGAGGAATCTACAAGCAAAGTCTAAAGGCATTCCAAAAAGGCGAATTGGAAAAAGCTTTGTGCTTGCAATTGAAGGGGTTTTCGCAGCACGAAAAAATTTTGCTGGAGTGGCTCAGAGTAGAAGAAATTATCCAATGGCTAGAACTAGATTCCGAGTTAAGAAACGTGGGCAGCAATTATCCAGATACTGTGGAGGGTGAATGAAAGCTATTTCACTGTGGCAGCCTTGGGCTTCACTGATTGCAATGGGATTGAAGCAGTATGAGACGCGATCTTGGCGTACGAATTATCAAGGCCCTTTATTAATCTGCTCTGCTCAAAGAAACTACCCCGAACAACAGCAAATTTATGCTGATATTTTCTATAAGTATCAACAAGTATTTGCTGAATCCGACAATTGGTTGATGTGGGACGAACTACCCAGAGGATACGCGATCGCCCTTGTGGAACTAGCGGGCTGCATCAAGATGGACGAGGCATTTATCCAGGCGCGATCGCAACTTGAAATTGACTGCGGTGAGTGGAGTGTTGGGCGCTATGCGTGGAGGTTGGAGAATGTCAGGAAGACTATTGTGCCAATTAAGGTCAGAGGTAGGCAAGGACTTTTTAACCTTGAAGTCGATATAAAAGAGGAAGATTTGGAGGAGGTTTCTGATGTTCGGTTTTGATGGTAATTTCAAAGGCTTTGAAATTATTTTGAGGCGCATTGCCGAAACCACAGAAAACAACGGAAATCTCACGCACAAGGAAATAAGAGCTTATGCCAGATGTATGCTCAAAATCCTTCCTGAAATTACCTTCGATGAAAAATTAAAGCTAGAAATCGAGATTTTATTAGCGGCTCTTTCTGCGTCTGGATTGCCTTTATACGATCGCTCTTTCCTTGCCACCAGAATACTGAAATTGCTGGAAGAGGATTCAAAATCAAAGTCTGAATCAAAAGGAGAAATTTTCTAATGTGTGACTGTGATATTGAACGCCCTGATTACGACGACGAATCAGGAGAAGAACTGTGGGAAGATAACGAAGTTGTAGCCCAAAAAGAAGTTTCTTGTTGTGAGTGCAGTCATCCAATAAAAGCAGGCACAACTTATAGACACATCGAAGGCTGCTGGGATGGTGAGTGGTTTACTTACAGGATGTGCTTAATTTGTTCGGCGTTAAGCGATCGCTTCATGAAAGAAACCGATTGCTGTCACGCGCTCGGTGGACTTTATGAAGAATTGATTGATTCTGGTATTCTGTGTCGGGATGAAGAGAACGAAGAAACCTGGATTAATCAAGAGCCTTGGTTAAAAGCTGTTTGTCAACATCCTCTCAAGTGTGAGGTAGTGGAGGAAGTTGCATGACTAACTTAAAAGTCGATCCAACGCGATGGAACGAAAAGGAAAAGTGGGAGGGAACAGGGATATTTATTCGCGCTCAATTCGATGACGAAACGTGGGAAGTCGTTGAAATTAGCCATTTAGATAAAGCCTCTTTACTTGCTTGGCTAAAAAGCAAAGGTGGCGATAACCGACTTGCAGAAAACTGCATTGGTGTTTTGCTCGGTCACGGACATCTTCATGAGGACAAAAGCGTAAGCAATCAGCGTCCCTTTGGACTCGCAAGAGGTGAATTTGAAGTACCCGACGATTTTGATCGCGAAGTGGTATGGGGGGATGAAGAATGACCACAGCACCCAACCTTGGTAAAGTCTTCAACGGCACAGCCAGACCCGCCAGTCCCGAAGACATCGAAATCCTCGCGCCTAGCGATTGGGTAAAAAGACAAGAACATCCTTGGTGTTACCAGTTCAGAAAGTGGGATAGCGACAAAGCGATTTGCACTTGGGAAGATGATGAGTTTTTCATCCCACGCCATTTATTGATGGTTGTTGAAGTTCTAGAAGGTCAAGCTTGTGAAAAATTTTTCAGGAGCTTAGAAAAGAGGAACCTGAAACAAACTGAGATATCGACAGACTATAGTCAGCTAAAAGTAGGCGATCGCCTAATCCATCACTCCACCAATAGCAAAGGAATCCATACTCATTTCGCTACAGTAATTGCGGTAGCAAAAGGCAAGGTAACTTTTGAGCGCGAACATAACAATTGCTGCGACACTTTTAGTTACAAGGAATTGAAGGAAGCGGGATACAGTAAATATCTGCAAGCATTGACGAGGGAAAGCACAAAGCCCAGAGTCTACATTGTTGACCAGTCAGGATCGCTAGCGATTATCACAGACAACTTAGGCTTTGGTTTTGTCGTCGATTGGTTGGGTTTTGGTAAAGTCCCCAATCCCCCCTCTGGCCGGCAAATAACTTACAACTGGGAGCGAGACAGCGAGACTATTAGTAAGTTTGCGATCGCACCATCTGAATTAGTAACCAAATTCCTAGCTCAAAACGAGCCACTGGAATTTAAGATAGGCGATCGCGTCGTTGCTTACAAAGGTAAAAAAGCATCTGCATCGGCTGTCGTTCACGATGCCAGAATTGAGAATGGGCGCATTCAGATAATTTGGGATGATGTGCCGGATGGTTTGCCCAGACCATTTGCGGTTGATTCCCTTAGCCTAGAAATAGAAACACCTAGTGAGGTGTCCAAGCCAGTTCTGCCACTGGTTGAAAAATCCCCTTGGGATATTTCCCCCCAAGAGTGGGAAAGTCAGGGGATTAAATGTCGCTACGATGGCATGTGTGTTTATTGGGGAACGGTTCCCGGTAGCATTCCTGGACTGCCAGGATGCCTAAGAATCGAAGCAACAGATCGCCTTGAAAACACATATATTAATCCCAGAACGCTGATAAATTTCGTAGAAGATTCTTGGGACACAATTCGGCAAATCCTTCACTTACTAAAACAGCCGAAGACAAAAACCGAGATACTGCGATCGCTTCATATCAAACAAAAACTCATAGCACAAGCGCTAGATGTCGGTATTGATATTGGACTAATTCACAAGGATGGAAAGCTCTATAAAACCCTTGTTGCTGCCCCATATCTCTATCCTGAGCCTCCAGAGCCAAACTCTCAGTATGAGAAAGATACAGAACTTGAAAAATTTTTCACAAGCGAAATTCAAGTAGGCGATCGCTTTGCCTTTCCCGATAGCGACAATCACATCGTTGTGATAAAAATCAATCCTCGTACCTATCGCTTGAAGTGGGGGTTAGGTGGGAAAAGAACCGTTTATCAAGATAAATTTCGTCAAGCAATTATCGATTTAAAGCTAACGAGGATTGAATCATGCTCACGTCAGGACACATCTTCTGTGGAGGCGGCGGCGATACAGAAGGAGCAATTGCCGCAGGATATAAACCCATCTGGGCAGTTGAAAACGACCCCTACGCCGCAGCCGTCTACAGAAAGCGATTCCCAGGAGCTAGGCTCATCGAGCAAGACATCAGAACCATTACAGGCGACTTTATTCTCGGACTCCCAACACCAGATATCACAATTTTCGGTTCACCTTGTCCAGACTTTTCCTTGGCTGGTGAGCGAAATGGGCTTGCTGGAGTTCGCGGACAACTGTTTTTTGAAGGACTCCGATTTCTTCGACTCCAACGCTCAAGTGCATTTGTGTTTGAAAACGTTGATGGACTCCTTAGCGCAGACAAAGCAACTGCCTTCCCGCAAGTCATCCAAGCGTTTACAAGTTTGGGGTATCGCTGCACCTGGCAACTTAGGAATGGCAACAGGCACGCCCCCCAAAACCGAGAACGGATTTTCGTCGTGGGCTATTACGGCGGAGGTCAAGGCGACACAGCCCAAGCCAACAAAGAAATCTTTGCAGGAAATTTTTAACAATACACCCGTGAACTCGTTCACGGGTGAAGAGCTTGAGGAAGCTTACACGCTAAGAGCATCCACAGCTAAATTAGGGGCAGGCAACAAATCCCATCCCAATACTTTCGTTTCTATTCCTGTAAAAGTTTATGCTGATGGAGTTGAAGCGGCCCTTGAGTCCCCCGCCCTTTGTAGTGGAGGATGGCAACACCGTAGCCCATTGCATCAAGACAAAAGAGGGGCTTCATTTGCTGTGCTGTATCGCGCTGCGGATGGCGATCGCATCTACACTGACCAAGCCCCATGCTTGCGAAGTCAAAAGGATGCAGGCACAGGAGCTTACAAAATCCGCGAGTATGTGGAAGGCAGACGGCAGACGGCAGACGGCAGAAGTTTGGATCTTGCATTTGTACTCAAGATTCTGGAATCAGCCAAAGAACAAGTCAAAATTCCTACTGCCTTCTGCCTTCTGCCTCCTGCCTTATATTTTGAGCGTCCCATCAATGCCACAGAAGCAGAACAGTTGATGGGGTGGGAAGTTGGATCGACGGCGATCGGGATTAATCAAGAAGGCGATGAAATTACTATCAGTCAAACCCAAAGAATAAAAATGCTGGGGAATGGAATCATCCCAGCAGAGATCGCCGATATATTGACTTCAATCAAACCTATTCTAGAGCGCAAATTAGAGAGCGAAGTGAGCGAAAATTTACGCTTTGCCTATCGCCAACTACGACAGCAAGGCATGAACCATCATCAAGCAATGAGCCTCTTACCAGATTGAGCATGAGCATTTAATCCCTTAAGAATTAATAATGATCTTGGCATCATCGCCAAAGCTAAAATTCATGTCATTAGCAACGGCGATCGCTTTCCATCTTTCGATTTCTTCAGTGGTTGGTAATTGCCCTTCGGGTAGCCCATCAATTACCAGGTTCCATTGGAATTGGAAAAAGATTAAATCCTGTCCTTTTAGATCCGTTCCGGCGACTCCTGTGGCAATTGTAAGTGCTTCCATTGTGGTTTTAGCGTCTTGATTGGTAGTTGCTAATCTTACGCGTGCATATCCTGGGTCGGGATACATATCCCGGTTAAAATTACCCCAGTTAGGTTTAGGGGTAGGTGGCAAAGGCTCTGTTTGGTTGATTACCTCATCTATCATTTGCAAAAAGGCGATCGCTTCTGGCGAATTAGATTCGATGACTAATGGAGCAGTTACAGGAATTGTAAAAATTCTGGCTTCTGTGATGACTTCGGTGTTGTAAAAGATTTCAATTGTTCCTTGCTCGATGTCACTTTGAAATCGCCAAGCAATGTTTTTAGATGTCATTTTTTAAGTTAGAGATTTATTTAAATAGTATTCCAACAAACAGACTGGGTTATTAATATTTGGGGCACTACCAACTTTAACTAAATTGAGTGAGTATCTACCAGTGTTGAGGTACAAAGTATTGATATCGGCACTCGTTTTAGAAACGTGCCCCGTAATTTCATTATTATTCCCAGACGTGACATTCAAGCTGTGAGTAACGCTGGCAGCACTTTTAAATTGTAGTTTCCAGTAATTACTTGCTGAAAGATTGCCAGTAGTTGTAAAACTTAATGTCAATCTTTTTAAATATAAATTTGTTGCAGTTCCTACAGGAACGGGCACGTCTGTTGTGTCTGCACTAATTTGCCCAACAGTCCCCCCAATAACTATTGTTTGTCCGTAGGCTAAGAGTATATTTGTTTGGTAGATTTTTCGACTTAGCCAAATTGAACCATTGTAGTTCCAAAGATTTACGATACCTTCGTTAGTCCCTGGTTCGTCCCAGTAGCCGACTTGAATGGGATTTATTGGTGGTATAGGCATATTACCAACTCGTCAAGGCAGTACGTTTCCAAGTATTATTAGCAGTGCAAACATAAATAAAGTTTGCATCAATTCTGATTTCTCCTGCTGTCCCCGTATCTGTTGCAGATGTGGGAGCAGTGTTTAAAGCTGACAAGCGAAATTGGCTTGCCTTGATCGAGCCACTAACTTGTAATTTATTGACATTGTCTTCTGTAGCCCCAATCAAAATATTACCAGTGCTGTTAAGCACTAAAGAGTCTATAAAAGAAGAATCACTATTTTGAAATAATTTGAATCTTATAGGAATTTTGGAGCTAGAGCCATAAGATTTTAATTGATATTCTTCTACTCCAGAAACACCCGCCGCTCTCGCTCCTAGAATGGTAAAGTATTCTGCATTGTCTTTGTAAAGTCTTAATTCATTTTCGTTAGTTCCTATTGGGTTTTGGTTTCCAATCAACAGTTTGATATTTCCATTGCCGCTACTTCTTCCAAGGTTGGCGGTAAGTAGGCTGCTGGCATCGCTAGAGCTAATTTGTAATTTAGTGCTACTGCTACCAACATTTAAGGCAGTAGCAAGCAACGTGCCAAAATAACTGTTCCCTGAAACGCCAATGCCGCCAGTGACAACTACAGCCCCCGTGGTAGTTGATGTTGAAGCCGTGGCACTAGAAAACGTTTTGTTCCCAGCGATGCTCTCATTCCCGGTTGTATGTACTGCCTTGGTATCTAGCTCAGCAATCGCCGCCTGAACATTGGTAGCAGCAATATTTCCCGTAGCAGAGAAGGAAATACATAAAGCTTTGAGCGCGTCAATAAAGTTACCCATGTTAGCCCAAAGTACTAATCAAAAAAGTCGTGCCAGTCGCGTCGTAAGTTACCGCTGCTAAGGTATTGTTACCAGTGGCTTCCCATCCTACTCGTGCGCCGCTGGGAAAACTTACTCCATTTAGAGTTCCTGCATTTGCTCCAAAATTGAAAACGGCGATCGCCGTTTTGCCTGCGGAAACTGTACCAGAATTAGAAACGCTGTTATAAGCTGGCGTTAATTGAGCCGAAACAGGGAGGCGATCGCGAACCTGTAGCAGAGTTGTTTCAGTAGCTGGGTTATCTAACGCAGTTAAAACATCATCAAGTTTTTCAGATATAATCCCTGTTTGCGAGGCGATATTTGCAGTATCGCTATTAATATAGATAGCAATGTTCTTGATTTCGCTTAATTCAGTTAGCGAACTAGTATCATCCTGAATTAGTGATAGTATTCCTGTTTGTTCGTCTTGTTTAGTAGCAATAGCAACATCAGCTAAAGCGCTGCTAATAGTAGTTACATTACTATCTATTGTTGTTAAAAGCGCTGTTTGTTCGTCTTGCTTGTCGGCTGATGCATTGCTGCCGCCACCGCCACCGTCACCGCTAAAACTAACAAGATTGCCGTCGGCATCAACGATATTAACTTTCTGATAAGCTGTTTCCTGCGCCATTTTCTGCCACTATTTTCTTGCGTTTTGGTGGAGTTGAGGGACTGGGGACTGGGGTATCGATATTTTCTCCTTCATCTCCCCCTAGTTCCCCATCTCCTTCATCCCCCCTGCTCTCTTCCACGCTCCATCCCGCCGCCAACCACCCAGGCGCGTCAACAGCAGGAATTGACTTGTTTTGCCCGTTGGGGCCGTACAAAGTTACTGGGTCTTGTTTCAACATGAGAAGTCCTTGAATGTGGATCGAGGCAGAGGGCAGATGGCAGACGGAAAGCATAATTTTTTCAATAATCCTTATATTTGGAAACATCAAGCAATTATCCCTTCTGCCCTCTGCCTCCTGCCTTTCTTAACTGCATGGCGCGAGGAATGCCCCATAAGTGAGGTTGCCGGGAGCGCCTGTTTTAGTTGCCTTCACGCGGACAAAAGCCGCATCAGTGACAATATCGTCTACCCATTCACCGCTAAGAGGCACGTCAAAGCGATTGGCAACGCCTATAACCGTGAAGGTTTTTACGGTTTTGTAAGTGCCGCCGGAAGTAGCGCAAGCTTCAATAGTGATATCCCACTGAGCGGTTGTTGCAACGTAGCCAGTGTGTGCGGCTACATCTACTACGCATTTGTAGGCTTTAAGCTTGGTGACTGGATAAGCGATCGCACTTTCAGTAGTACTGGCAGAAATAGCAGTGGCGGCGAAATCTCGCAGCTCGAGAGATTTGTCAAACAAGATGGCGCGACGATTGGCAATTGTACTTCTTGGCATAGTTAGTTCCTGAAAAATTTTTCATCAAGTACATCAAGTAGTAGCTGGCGCGTCGGTGATACCAGCCAACCTTGCAGCTGCACGACCGTGGTAGCAGGCGATCGCGGTACGCCATTCTACGCGGGTGCGATATACAGGTTTTGTTTCCAATTCACCCAAATCGCGAACAGAGACACCGAATTTGCCGTGACACTTGCCTTGAATGCCAACCAACTTCATGGGCATGAAGCTAACTACATAAATGCTGGTGCAAGCAGTGGAAGATGTACCGTCTGGGGAAGTCTCGGTAAAGTCCAAAATTTGGTTGCCTAAGTTGTCATAATCGGCGATGAGAATAGGCAAGTCGTTGTAGTAAGCGACTTGTTTGCCAAATTCATCTTGTTCCCAGCGAATATCCCCGCCAATGCCAGCACGAGCCGCAGCTGTTAGCCGTCGGCGCTGGGCTTTGCTCATAATCAGTCCGGTGGGGTCATCTACAAGGTCGATCGCCTCATCCAATCTCAAAAGCGATAATCCTGCACCCGCAGCAGCATTAGCCACTAGCTGAGAGCCAGTCAGCCTCACTTGTAGCCCATCAAATACGCGAGGATTCACGCGGCTGTCGCCTTTGATAAAGTTACGAGTCCACATCAAAGAAAGGGCTTTTACCTTCTGCAATTCGTGAACAGAACGCACCTTTTCCCCTTGAGCGTCGATGATACTGGTATCTACATCTAAGTCGCCCCCAGCAAGCTTGAAAGCTTCAGATTGAGGATTAACTACACCCACGGATTCGCTATAGCCCTCGTTCACACCCCGAAAACCTACGCCTGGAAGCTGGTCTTCGCGGTTGTAATGAATGCCCGAACCTTCATGATCTTCAAAAGGAATTTCGCGCAGGATGTCAGACTGGGCGGCGTATTCTTCAATGATCGTTGCAGTTTCAATAGAGTCAGCAACCTTTGCTGCCTCCAGTAAAGTCATTGGCATGATTCGTGATGTCTTGGGTAATGGTTTATGCGATCGCCCTCGGCATCACGCCTTTTACTAATAGCAACGTCACATTGCTACAAAGTGGGCAAAAAGTATAATTTAAAAACTCAAATTAATACTCAAGTTAAATTCCTAGTTCCCGTGCCCTGGCCAGTCGTTCGGCACGAGGCAATGCCATAATCTGCTCTCGCAACATTGCGGTGTTTTGGGTTCCGTGCGATCGCGTCATGCCGCCACCGGCACCATTATTAATCGGGTCAAACAGCGCCGCTGTGGGGCCACCGGAACGCAACTTCAGCATCAAATCATCAACAGTGAAACTCACGCCCTTGGTATCTTTGAGGAGAGTTTTGTCTCTGGGGTCAATCACGCTGATTTTGTCCTGGTCATCAAGGACGATGTAAGCAGCAGCGCGATCGCGTATCAAGTCAAAGTAAGAATATCCGTCCTCGTCCTTCCCAGCTTTGCCCCCAGTGGCATAAAAAGATTTTTCAAGAGTGTTGATAATCTGGTTTCGCTTGAGGTTCTCTTGCAACTGTTGAATCTGCTGTTGCAGCGTGGTTTTTTCAGTTGTCCAGCGTTCTTTGAGTTCGCCGAAATTGCGCTGCTCTTCGAGTTTGCGTTCTTCGTAGGTTTGGGCTAATTTCTCAAGCTCTTGATAGCGGTTGGGGTCGATTTTTTTAATCTGCTCCAACTGTTGCAAAAGTTCAGCATTCTTGGTTTGGGCTTCTTTAAATCTTTTGTCAGCCTCATCCCTTTCTTTGCGGGTGGCTTGGGCTGTATTTAGAATTTTGCCGATTTCTTCGTCAGTATATTGTTTAGTTTCAGTGGGATTTGGATCTAGTTCAGGAGGCATAAGTAAGCATCACGCTTTACGTCGCCTCCAGGTTTCCCAGTATAGTTACTAATTCGTAATTCGTAATTGAAGCTTTTGTAATTACGAATTATCTCGGCATGGCATCAATTATTGGAACGCCACCTACTGGAATTACTAAGCTTACTTGTGCGCCTTTACTTAATGCTCCAGAATTCGATATTGCCTTTGCTAAAAATGTCTGCCCGCTAGTATTTATAACTTTGTAATATCCCGTGCTTGGGTCATAATTTACTATTTTCGCACTCTGCTCTTGGGTGCGATCGCTGCGTTTTTGAACTTGTACTTGCCTAGCTTGATAGGCAGTGCGATTAATTAAAGCACGAGTTTGCAGCATAAATATCTCATTCATCTGGTAAATCATCCCAATTAATTGTTAGTAAAGATTGAGCGAATTTGCTATTTTCATTGGGTAGAAATTGCAGCGTAATTTGCGACAGCATATATGCGTCGCCGCTCAAGATTGTGCGGCTGGCTTTGTCGTAGGCGATCCAAACGTATGGGGTGTCGCCCATATAGCAAATAGGGGTTCCGTTTAAAACCTCAGAAGAACCAAAAGCAGTCAAAGTGCTAACAGTAGGAAAGTTGGCAGCATCGGGCGGTGGAAAATCGTGATTGGTGCGAGGAGTTGGTAAAGCTCTTAGCGGCGAATTCAATGCAATCATGATTTCATCTACTTTTTCTTTAAGTCCGACAAAATCAAAAAACTGCAAACATGCTGCAATATAAATAATTCCGCCTGCTTGTTGAAATTCGACTAATCTTGATATTTCGTCACTAGTAAGACCTCGACTAATACTAGGTATATAGAGTAATTTTAGTCCTTTAATATCTGGTAGAACTTCTGCTTCGCTGTAGTGTTTTTTTAGATACTTTGGATCGACGTTCTCCTTAATTTCTCCTAAGAAAAGGTTGACAGCTACCTTGAGGAAATTAACCGGAATATCCGCGCCCACCTCGGATGTAATCATATCCCAAATAAGGAATTTTACCTCTTTGGTTTTTGGTATGATTTGTTGAATTTGTGCTTGTTTTTTATTAGGCATCGCGTCATAACCAGCCATAATACCTTTGCGCCTGAGTCTAATGTTTTCTCCCTTGCCTATAGCCCCATTAGTCTGGGGACTGCCATAAAAAATATTGCCAAGGGCATCCTGCAACCGTGCCAATCCAGTTACAGCATCGAAGCCAGTGTAAGCAGTTGGTTGCTGTAGTTCCGCTTGCGCTTCAACCGCATCGCTGATTCTTTGCTGATATAAATAGCGGTTGAGGTGCGATCGCTCCCTCAACATCGCCTCCTCAGACTCCATTCACGTACCCCGCGTTCAAAACTACAAGAGGGATTTGATAGCTGTAGCTTTGTCCGGATGACACGGTGATGGGATTGGATTCAGTCGCATAGGCAACCACAATGCCATTGGCGCTCCTAGCACGGAACGTACCTGAGCCTGTATCAGTGATGTCAATGGTCGAGCCACCACCGTTGGGCTGGAGTTGAAAGTCATTAGTAGTCACGCTAGCAACTTGATAAATAGTGCTTGCTGTAATGCCGCTGGGGAGAGTTGCTAGGGCATCGGCGGTGAAAACTAATTTATCACCGTTTACAAAACCGTGAGATGTGATAGTAATGCGATCGGTGCTGGCATTGACGTTGGAGTTTGTGAAAGATTTTGAGGCTACGGCGGACGAGTCCGCGATCAAAAAAGCTGTTTGAAATTGGAGAGAGCCACCAGAAGCGCTGAAGCTGGCGTTAATTGTAGGCAATTCGTGACGCTGGTCTGTAGAGTCATAGCTGCCATCTGAGCCAAAGTTGGCGGATGCCCTAGTGTAGCCATTTGTGGGCAGCAGTTCATTGGCTATAAAATCAGCCAATGAACTTGCCCGACTCAGCGTCGCAGTGTTGGCCAAGCATAGTCGAAACTTATTTGCATTGGGGGGAGTACCACCACGGAAAAGGATTTTGGCAGATTCGGTTATCCAAGCGTTAGTAAAAGTTCCGGTTGGCATGGGGATTGGGGACAAAGAAAATAACTCCACATCACTGATTCCCATGTGAGACTGGGTTGCACTGCATCCCAGATATTTTCATCTATGTTATTTATCCTGTTACTTCCAACCCCATTCCCATTCCCAATGGAAGCGAAAAACCACTCATTGAGGAGATTCCCCCGCCCATTCCCAGTTGAATCTCTGCTGTAGTGGTAGTTAGAAGGTATGGGTAAGAATTGAATTCAACTCCTAAGCCCAATCCCAAGTAACTTAATTGCGGTTCGGTGTAAGGTGGCACAACTGCATCGCCTTGGGTAGTCCCAACCCAGATGCCATCGCAACTCCACAAAGCCTTCTGCTGCGACACCACCCAAGAGCAGCCATCTGCTAGATAGTGTTGAATCGTTCCATCTAGCTCAGCTGCCCTGACTGGATACAGGGGGTAGTAACTGAAAATTTCATCTACCATCACCATTGCCAGATCTTGTCCCTTGTACCGTCCGCGCAGCAGTCGCCCTTCGCGTTGGGCTATGGCTTGCAATTGAATAGCCGCTGGCGTGCCGCCTCCGGTGGTTTGATATATGCGTACTTCTCCAGGCTTGAGTGCTGGTTCCGTTCTGCTTGCTAAAAGCTCTACATTGTAGGTGCGATCGCGCTGCTTGAGGTTGCTAGCGCACAGGTCGCCAAATATTACTTTTTCCTCAATATTATTTTCTTCATAGTTGCATTCAACAGGACATCTCTCAGGCGCTGGTGGGAGTTCCTGTCCTGAATTGGAGGTGCGGCGGACGCTCTGTTTGGGGTTAATTATTAAATTAGTTTTGTTGCTGAGGATTTGGGAATCGTCTTGGTATTTCACCAGTTCGGTATTTACTCTGACCACACATTGCAAGCTGAAGCTGGTGTATTGCCAATTGTCTTTATTGAATTCTTTCCATTCTTGAATGACTTCCTCTGACGGCACTAAATCTTCTGGAGGAAATGTCCAGGCGCTCCAGTTTTCATCAGTGCTGTTAAGGATAATTATTTCCGGTTCTTCAGTTTTGGAGATAATTTTTCTGAGCCTATCTTTGATGTCATACTCGTAAGTTTCGCGGGTATATTTGACTAAATTTAAAGTCAGTAAATCCGTGAAAAAAGCATTGGGTTTAGCTTGCTTGTATTCTGCTAAATAAGTTGCTCTAGGCTGATAAACGTTAGTTTCATTGAGCTTGCGCTTGCACTCAAGCTTATCTTCAAAGTAGGAGTCTTCTACAGTGACTTCACTTAAAATCAATTCCAGTTTTGGTGGAGTTAATCCCCAAAAAATTTCAGGAATTACTAAGCCATAAGGTCTGTAGATGTTAGTCGTAATTCTGAGCCTGTGGGAAGCTTTATCCCACTCTTGAAACCGCTCGGTTTTTTGAATGACGATAGTGTTATCGCTGTAGTTTTTATCAACAGTTGAAGCGGTGCCAGATTCCTCTGTGATGTCTATAAAATCTTCCGTAGGGCGCGCGATCGTCTCAGTCCCGCAGGCCTTGATGATTTCACAAGGCGCTTCAGCTCCCTCAAGGCGCTTGTACCAGATATCATCGCGCCCGACCAACAGATCCACACCACCAATACCCGCAGCTATGTTAGCAGGCTGTACATGGAAAATTTCTTGATTGTTCGCCCAGGCAAACATGTTGTTAGCATAGAGCAACTTGCCAACCGAAGCGAGGTAGGAGCCAGAAAGGTTGAGGGGGTAATTGTAAATCGCGATGGGCAGGCTACCGCCAATGGCACTAATTCCAGCCAGCCCCAATAGCGTGGTGATAATCTGCCCCGCCGGCTTCCCATCGAGGGATCTATTGTCTGCCTTATCTGGATCTGTCGGTTCTTTGAAGTTGAGACAGGCGATTAAATCGCCAACTTCCAAAGTTAACTGTTGCTTTTCAGCATTATATTTAGGTGTTAGTATCCGCAGTGCCCCTCTGGGGTGACGGCGTAAAGTGCCTGAAGAGTCGGCAATTTCTAGTATTATGGGTACGCCGCGACAGAAACGAGTGGGATTTTTGCGATCGTCCAGGCTTTCGTCGAAGTTCAGCGCTTTGCCCAGCAAGATTTGACCTGTGAAACTAACCAAACCAGATTGATCCAGATGGCTATCGCTACCCTGAAACGAAATCAGGCAAGGTGTAAAATTCTTGCCACCTATGGTAATGCGGACATTTCTAGCTGATTGGTTGACGCTCATAGATTAAGGGCGATCGCGTTGCTAAAGACTAATACCCAATCCCTAATCCTCTACCTTGTCCAACTCCCGCAGTACAAAGCTTGCCACATAGGGATATAGCTGATTTACTTGCCACTGACTCCTCGGCTCAAACATCCTGGCGTAAAACTTTGCAGGATACGCCACACCACCAGTAAAAGTTGTCTCGCTTCCCCCAGCCGCGATCGCTCTTGTCCTTGTCCCCTGTTCAATAAAGTCTTGAATACTGTCCTCAACGAGGATGCGGTAATTGCCTTGCTCTCGGCGGAGGCGATCGCATTCCCCAAAGATCGCACCTAATGCAAGCCATTGCTCAAGTGTCACCATCGCAGATATTGTCCAAATATGCTTGGGTTCGTGTACAGGGCCAGAATCCAAGGGCGTGCCCACAATACTGTAGTCTGTAACTCCTGTGTCTGCGAGAGTGCGATCGTAGGAGGTAAATCGCTTGAGGGTAGTTGAGATGTCGCCGATGGTAAGGGTTAGTTGCCTCATGTAAAATTTTTCAGGATGAGGGAGAGGGACTAATCTCCAATACCCAAACAAAAAACTATTTAGATGAGTGGGTGTTAGATGATTTCGTTTCAGTGGTTGAAATGAAAGCAAAGCGATCGCCACCTTAGCAATGCTCGCTTAATCTTCGTCTTTCATCTCAGTCAAAGTTTTATCAAGCCTATCGTTAGCTTCCTTGGCAAACTGGATGCATCGCACACTAGCGCTCATTCCCCCAGCAGCAGTAAAAGTTCCTTCTGTGACTTTGCCTGACAGCAGTAATCCGGCTCCAAGAGCGCCAATGCAAGCAGATAAAGCAGTGGCAGTCAAAGCAAGGTTAAAGCTGTAGCGTGCTTGGCGTAGGCGCTCTTGGGCAATGTAAAATTCGACTGGCTTGTGACTCATAAATTTTGTTTTTTGTGCGTTCAGTTCACACTTCTAATATCGAGCCAAACGCCCGTAATCTTGACTACACAAAGATTGTGTTGTAGATAACTTGTGATTTCTCTATGATTGTTTGATGCCCAAGTTTTGATTGCGTGAGCGATTTAAATACCCAATTATCAGACTATGACAGACCCTAGTCTTGGCAGAAAAAACAAGAAAATAACTTACACTGCATCTCCAGAAGGTATAAGCAAAGCAGAAAGAGCTTTGAAGCGGCTAGGGTTTGAGTCAAAAAGCAACTTTGCAAAGTCTCAACTTATATCTCGTAGTACAGTGACAAATTTTTTTCAGCGTAAACCAATTCAGCTTGATTCCTTTAAAAGGATATGTGAGGCACTGAAATTGAATTGGAGAGAAATTGCGGAGTTAACAGAAAAAAAACAACCAAACCAGTTACCAACAAGTAGTTACAGCACCCTTGATGTTGATGTGGTAGTGGAGCAAGTGCAACTAAAGCAACGTCAAGTGACTGTAATAGATAAACAAAGTAAAAAAATTAAAGCAGTTATCACTTTAGAAGGTGATGTAGATTCAGTTCAAAACTGGAAAATTATTCAATCTGCTTTAAGAGTATATTCAGGTGACACTATAGAAATTACCGATATCAAGGAAGGCAGCATCAGATTATTTGTCGAAGGTTCTCCAAAAGATATTGAACGGCTTGTATCTTCTATCAATTCAGGAGAACTAAAAACAGTAAGAGGTTTTCCTGTTGAAGATGTTCAAATTTTAAGCGAAAGTTCAGATGATGAAAGTACCGAGTCTGATGAGAAATGGCGCTTAGTACAGGAGATTGTTAGTCAGACGATTAATAGGCGACGTTTGAGCGGTGTCGATCTAAGCGATACCGACTTGAGCAGTGCCTACCTAAGAACTGCCGACCTGAGCGATGCCGACCTGAGAAATGCCGACCTGAGCGGTGCCGATTTGGTTGGTGCCGACCTGAGAAATGCCGACCTGAGAAATGCCGACCTGATTGGTAGCTACCTGATTAGTGCCGACCTGAGCGATGCCGACCTGAGAAATGCCGACCTGAGCGATGCCGACCTGAGAAATGCCGACCTGAGCCGTGCAAATATTGATGAGGTGACGCAGCTTGATAGCAAATGGTGTTTAGTTTGGCAGATTGTTAATCGCCAAGTATTCGGTCGAGATTTAAGTAAAGCTGACCTGAAAAATGCCAACCTCAGCGGTGCCGACCTGATTGGTGCCAACCTGATTGGTGCCAACCTGAGCTATGCCAACCTGATTGGTGTCAACCTGAGTGATGCCAACCTGATTGGTGCCAACCTCAGCGGTGCCGACCTGATTGGTGCCAACCTCAGCGGTGCAGAACTAACGAGTGCTATTGTTACAAACGCTTTATTTGTAGACAGCGAAGGACTTACAGAGAATATGAGGTATGACCTAGAACGGCGAGGTGCAATTTTTGGCGATCGCCCCCCAGTTCTCAATCCCAAATAAGCGAACATGAAAAACTTTTCACAAAGTAAGAGCGATCGCATTCTCCACAACGCGACTACCTCTAAACTCATTTGGCACTAAAAAAACCACCACTGTGAGTGGGTAAAATTTCATTTCAAGCAGAGCGATCGCAGGAGTTCTAATTAAACCGTTTAATTAGAACTCCTGCGATCGCTTTTCCCACAATCTATAAAAATCGCTTCAATTCTTCCATTAGCATCTGGTCGTCTTTCCACATAGAAACCTTTCCATCACGATAAATTTTGGCAATGAATGGAGCAGGATGTTTGCGAACAAATCTTTGCATTTGGACAATCGCTTTTAGAAAAATTGCAGCCATCTCTTCCCCTAATAAGCTCTGAGAGGCGAACGTAAACATCTTTATTTGAGCGCGTGCAACGGCAATTCTTTCTAAACAGTTATTGCTAATCTTGCCATCTTTGGTCAGAACAACCCAGCCCCTTTTGCCGACCTCTGGCAACCAATCTACATCTTGAGCGCCTTTACCAAAGTGTTCATCGTGGATTTCGATAGTGAGTCCTGCACCCTTGAGCGTTTCTACAATACATCTGTTACCTAGGCATCTATCTATGAAAAAGGTGATGGATTGAGGCTGGGTCATGCAACAGCGGGTAGTTCACACCGGATAGCTTCTTCAATCATAAGGCGATCGCAATCGTAATCATAAGCAAGATGGTCAATTGAATCACCAGCTTGATAGCGCTCTGCTAGGACACGTGTAGGAATTCCGGTTCCAACAATAACAAGGCGACCAAAAGCGATTCGAGGATCGACAACGACAAAGCGAGGATTATCTTCTTCGTGAGAGCGAGTAAAGGGATACAGTTTAATTGCAAGCCCAGTGTCGTCGGGTTCAATTCGTTCCAGATGAGCATTAAAAGCGTCTTTCAGTTCGGTTTGTTCGCTTGTCGATGCATTAATGAGAGAGCCATAGCGCTCAATGAACAAGTCAACACCATCGGTAAGAAAACGCTCGCGCGCTAGAGGATGAGATGTTTGAAACTGTTCAGCAATGAAGTCAAGGGCATCTCGCACCTTAGCTAGATCGATTTGGTGGTGTTTGCGAATCGCTCTTAAAACATGAACTTCAACTAGATTGGTGAATGAGAGTAGTTTTGGCTTGAGATCGCGAATTGGGATCGGGGGTCTAAAGAAACCAGAACCGTTTGAGGTCGGATAATGTCGCCCAACTGTCCAAGAGCGAATAGTGCCAGCTGGAATGCGTAAATAACGGGCAGCATCGCTAATGGAGTAGGTGGGAATATCTCTAGGATCGGTTCCTCCGTAAAGCTCAGTCATAAGCGTGCCTACCAGAGATGTTTATTTCTATTATCTCCTTAATCAATATATATTGAGAAGCAAACAAAGCTTTAGCCTCCTGAAAAATTTTTTATAACCCCGTCGCCGCCACCTGCCCTCGACCAATCCTATTCATAATATCCGCAGCATCATCTACTGCATTGGGGGTTTGCACAGTGAGACTACGCGGTGTATTCGCCAGTTGCATAATGCGATCGCTCAATGTATCCAGTCGCTTTTCAATTCCTTGGTTAGCTGTTTTTAGCGCATCTACAAACTGAGAATAACCATTGCTTTGTTCGGGAGGCTTGATTTGGGCGTTTTGTGTCATTTGGGCTGTATTATCCACTGGCGGTAAATTGCCTTGTTGCCTGTTCAAAGCCAAGTCATATTTATAACCCTTCGTATCAAGAGTATTGACGGTATTCCTAGTTTCTACAATTTGCCCCTCTGCCCTCATCTTGTTGATGCGGAGATTGTAGGCGAATAGCCCTTCGCCTTTTTTCTGGATGTAGGGATTCTCCCAACCATCAACATTTGCTTTATCCCCAGATGATAGTCCTTTGTCTGCTGACTCCTTAAGTGGTTGCTCCATCTTTTTGACGCTAGACTCTGCACGTTCTAAGGCATTTGCCTGCTTCCTTGCGCTATCTGCTGCTAGCTGTTGATCAATGGCAGTGCGCTGGGTTGCCTCTTGAGCCATGACGGCATTCTGCGATAGTTCATCCTGGGCACTGAGGTTTTGTAAGGCATTGTCTAGTCGCTTGTCACTCAGACCAATCTCGCGCTGCGCTATCTCTAGTCCGACTTTGGCAGATTGAATACCTACATCATCTTTTTTGATAGTGGCAATCCTCAACGCTGCCTCAGCTTCTAGCTTGGCTTTAGCAGCTGATAGTTGAGCCGACTGAGCATCATACACAGCAGTTTCAGCCGCTATCTTCTGGCGTTGCAAATCAAGCTGTAGAGACTTTTTCTGATACTCCTGCTCTAGTTTCAAAGCCTCCAGTTTCTTAGCGGCAATCTCGTCCTCAATTTGACTGCGCTTCGCCAAGATATCTAGTTCATTCGTACCAAAGCCTAGTGCATTGAGCTGGGAGTTGATTTCACCACGCACGCTAGGGTCAAGATTTTCATCCTTGAGCTTGCGACTAAGGTCTAATGCTCTGTTGGCATTGTCGCGACGGGATTCTAGAGGCGCGATCGCAGCATCAGATAGCGCCTTGCCTAAGTTGTACCGACTTTCTTCAAGCTTGGCAGTCCGGTCAAGGCTTTGGTTGTAGAGTTCGAGTGCAGATTTTTGGGCATCCAACTGCGAAACAAAAGACTTGTAGCGATTGTCCTCAGCTTGGACAATCTTCTGAATGTTGCGCTCGACAATTTCACGGTATTTCTCTTCTTCGGCAATCTTAAGGTCAACAAGTTGCAGGTTATTTTGGGCTAATTCTTGGTTGAGCGAGAGTTCTTTGTCTGTTGCCTCGCGGGCATCCAGCACCCCTGCAAGCCGCAGTTTCTTTGTTTGGGCTAACTGGTCTTTGATTAGAGCAATCTTGTCAGTAGTTGCCTTCTGCTCGACAGAGTTTTGAGCAAGAGCAAATTCATCCTGAGCAGTAGCGGTCAATCCCCCTGCCAATAAATCTTGCTTGGCTTTTGCTGTAGCGTTGGTTTGATTGAGTGCGATCGCAGTTTCAGCCTTCTTGTTGACAAGCTCAATTTCCTTCAACTTCCTATCTTTTACCGCTGCTGCCACAGCAAGGCGATTCTCGGCTTCGGTGCGCTCTAGGTTGGTTTGTTCGGTGGTGAGGTCGCGTTCGCGCTTGGCGAATTCCTCGGCGCTAATGGTTCCTTGCTTATAGTAGGTGCGAAGTACGCTTAACTGGTTGGTGAGGTTTTTTTGTTGAGATACGGTGCTAGAAAGTTGAATCCTGGAAAGTTTTTCATTAGCTACCTCATCAGTTATTGACTTGGTTGCTTGAGCGTTTTTTATCCTGGCAATCTTCTGGTTTTCAGCTTTCTGGCTAGCAGCGCGGGACGAAGCCGCAGACTCGTCAAGACTGAAGAGGGAATTATCCTGAACCTGCTGTTTTACCTTCAGTTGCGACTCAGACAAGCCCAGCTTTGCCTCGCTGAGCTTATTGCGTTGATCCCTAGCAGATTTTAGCTTTTCTAAAATCCCCTTATCTGCCTCATCTGAGGTGTTTTTGAGGATATCGTCAATTTTAGCGATGCTGGCATCTGGTGTAAGCCCTAAGCGCTGTAGCGTAGATTCAAGCCCAGGCGCGTTAACTGTGGCATCGGTTTGGCGTACAGCTTCTTCTAGAGCAAGTACATTGTTTTGGTTCTTATCGCGCTCGGCAATGGCGCTTTGTAGGGCCGCGTTTCTGGTTGCCAGTTTATTGGTAGAGAACCCTGAGACTTGAGAGCGAGTAATCGCTTCGCGGCGAGTGTTAAACCTTAGTTCGTTCTTTTCCTGGCTTTCAGCCAATGTCAAATTTAACTGACGCAACGACTGAGTAAATGCCAGCACTGGATCGACTCGCAGTGAAGCTAAGGCGTTTTCCGCTTCTGACTTGAACTTTTTGAGCTTTTCGAGTGAATTTTGTAGTTGTTGAGTCAAGTCGGTTGCTGCTTCTGTGCCTCCCACAGCCGCGATCGCTTCTGGTGACTTGAGAGATTCAATTTGAGCCTTGAGAGCATTAATTTGCTGGTCGGTGCGGGTGATATCAAGGGTAAAGGGTTTGGCAAGTTCAGATCGCTGGTTGTTGAGGTCAGTGATTCTCAAGTTTTGCGCTTCTAAACGACGCTTATCTTCTGCGGGTATTGCCAATCCCTTATCTGTAAAATTGCGCTTGATTCCAGCTTGGAGTATTTGTCTTTGCTGTTCAGCGTCGCGCAAAGTTGAATCCAAGGCGGGTAACTGGCCGATGTCCCCAGAACGGGATTTGAATTGATTGAGGCGAGTGCGAGCGCTGATGAGAAAATCGGTGTTGTCTCCTGTGGTGCTTTCAACGCTTTGTCCGACGCGATCGCGCTCTAATTCTCCGTAGGTCTTGATTTTGCTATTGCCAATGCCTCCTTTAAAGGGGCCTAAATCCTTATTCAGAAGTCCAATCAGGTATTTATCTAAAAATCTCCCCACGCCACTGGAAGATTCTGGTGTCCCTTCCGCGTTCTGTCCTTTGCTTCCTGGCTTTTCAAAAGCTTTTCTTGATTCCTCAGCGGCTCGTTTGGCGGATGCGGCGGCTTTGTCAAACGAGCTTGTCAGATCAGTGTTAACTGCTTGATTTAGCAGGTTAATAACTTCTAAGACTGCAAAGATGCCAGCAGTTAGCTTAACTGAGAATGAGTTATTAACAGTTTGAGCTAGGCTTGCCATGCCACCACCTAGCGTCCCCGTTGCCAGCTTGGTGGCGATTAGCTGGGCAATTACAGCTTGCAGCGCCCCAACCATCTTTATACTCAGGGCTGCCGTTACGCCCAACAAAATAAAACCAAGCTCCTTAGCTACAGATGCTAACCCTTTGAGGATTGCAGATAGCCCATTCAATCCCGCAGTCGCAGCTGGCGAAACACCCTCACCTATGCCCTGCTGCAAGCTTAAAAATGCGTTCTCCACTCCAAAGATTGCACTTTGAGCATTGCCTGCTGCATCCTTAGCAGCATCTCCGAATTCAGCTTGCAACTGCTTGGCAAACTTGGGGAGGAAGTCTTGGGAGAAAATCTGTCCTGTGTCAAGTAATCTACTAAATTCTTGCTCAGTTACACCCATTGCTCTCGCCGCAATACCCATTGCACCAGCTAACCCCGATTCACTTAGCTGTCCGCGCATTTCTTCTGCACTGACCTTCCCCTTGTTTAAAATATCCGTCAGGGCTTTAAATGCTCTCTGGCTTTGCTCGTTGCTGAGGCTTAATACGGTGCTTGCATCAGCCATGCCCAAAAATAAATCACGGGTTCCTGCGCCTTCTATAGCGGTTCCTCGCGCCGCCGCCGCTAGGTTTACAAACCCCTCAGTTGAAGACTTGAGAGGAATTTTCAGGTCATCAACTGTTTTTCTCAAAAACGCCAAATTTTGAGCGCCCCCAGCAGAACCACCTGATGCAAAATTTAGGGCAGTTTTTAGGCGATCGAGTTCGACGTAGGCCTTAAAAGCATCTGTAGAAAGATTGATGAAAAAGCCTTGAATAAAACTAGAAACCTGAAAAGCAAATATCCCCTTGAGCAGGGTAAACACATTGGGCAGCGCCTTGCCCAGCTTGCCTGTGCCTGTCAAAATTTGCTCAAATGGGTCTTTAGATGGGGTTTCACCCAATAGCTTCAGATTCTCTCTAAGTTCGGCGTTGTACTTCTCAAGCCCCTTGATATCCTGTTGCTTGACTGCTAGCGCCGCACCTTCCCCAGCCGATCGCAGTTTCTTGGCAACTGGGGTAAGTTCTTTAGCGTTTTGAATAGTTGGTTGTAGGTCGCTAAGTCTTTGCTTGTCAGCGTCGATTCTGCCGATTAAATCTTGGCTTCGCCCGTTCAGTCGTTGCAAATCCCCAGGTGTTAGCGCTGGCTCCTTCCCGGCTTTGGCGCGTTTTAAGGTGTTGAGAATTTGATTGAGTTCGCGCTCGTTAACTTTGGCTTGGCGCTCAACTATCTGGGCTTCTTTTTGGGCACTTCTGCCAAGCGCTATTTGAGCGTCAACATCGCTCAATAAAATTTGGGCTTGCTGCCCTAAGTACTCGGCCTGCTTGGAAAGTGCCCCCAACTGAGCTAATCTAAATTCTTTGCCCAAGCGCTTGAGTAGAGGCTGCTGTTGTAGTGGCTTGATGTCTTTCTCAACTCCAGGCACTTCCGTCTCAATGGTTGGTGCATCGATGCTGCCACCATAGCCGCGCTGAATTTTACGCAACGTGCGACGGGTGCGGCGAGAAGCGATCGCGTCATCATAAGCGTTGTTGGCTTCAATATCAGCGACTTGCTGACTAGTTTCCTGTTCTAGTTGAGCCAGCGCCTTATCGGCACGTTTAGCAGCGCGATTTGAGTTCTTGAAGATATTTCCAAGAACCCGCTTGGCTCGACGTTCGGCTGCGCGAGTTTGGCGCTCAAACTCGCGTAACGCCTCATCTGAAACCTCAAACAATTCCACGCCTTGAGCCTGAGTAGCAGATTGCACTCTAGACAAACCCAAAGAACTTGAGCCAGGTTGCTTTGCCCTGAGTGCGGGTGAGTAAGTTCTATACTGGCGCTCAATAGTACCCTTGAATTGCCCAAGTTTTTGCCGTGCTTCACCTGATAGATCGGTGCGTTTTAGCTGTTCAGAAACTAGGGCTATTTGTTGGTCAATTTCGCTGAGTGTAGTTGCTGCTAAATCTTGGTTAGTGACTTTGCGATCGCTAGCTTTACCTTTGAAAGATTGCTTGAGATTGGCAGTAATCGTAGCTTGAGATTGAGCAACCTGCTTGAGTAATTCGGCTTCAGTCGGCAGTCCGCCTGATTTTAATCCAGCTTGTAAACCCTGCTCAATGTTCTTAAATACCTGCTCAAAATACCTCTCAGCAAACACATAAGCATCTTCTTCGAGGGTTTTAATAGTTGCTACGTTCTGTGGAGATGCATTGAGTGCGCCACGCTTGAAGAATTGGGTGCTACCTTCAATCTTGCCGCCTAGTTGCTGCAATTCTTCGGGAGTGCCTTTGACAAGCTCAAATTCAGGAGATGCGGATTGAGTTAGAGTTCTTTTGCCAAAAGCGGTCTGCATCGCATGGCGCAGTTCATGCACCAAGGTTTTGACAAGTTCAGAAGAAAGAACGCCCTTGGCTAGATTGTCGTAACGCTCTGCTGGTAGAGAGATAGTGTTGTCGGCGGGGCTGTATTTGCCGTTGTATTTAGCCCCCTCCGCCCCACGTACCAGCTGGGGGATTTTTTCTGGAGCGATGCTTGCTCCCGTAATGGCACTAAACTGAGCAACAACATCCTTGAATATTTGAGGGGATGGCGGTAATTCCTTGAGTATGGCTGTATCAAGCTTGATTGGTTGGATGTCTGCTGTGGTTGCTTTTGTTCTGGTTTTCGGCTTAATTTTTCTAGCTCGCACTGGAACAACCTCAGCTTCCTGTGCGCTCAAACTGTCGGCCAGTTTTTTAGTCTCGGCTTCAAGTCGCTCCTTGTCTTTGTTTCGCCCCTCAGCAATCTCTTTAACCACTTCCTGCTTATCTTTGACGATAAGCCCAATATTGTCTTTGTAAGCGGCAATTTCTTTTGTGACTTGTTCGGTCTTAATTCTTTCCTTGCTACTTTCTACCAGCAGCGCCCTAGCTTTAACATCATCACCCGCTTGCGCTGCCGCGATCGCCTCTTGTTTGAATTGCGCTTGGTTCTGTCGATATTGCTTTAACCTGCTACGCGCTTCCTTGAGATTATCTTGCTGGATTTTGATATTGCCGTCCATTTGGGCAACAACACCTTTCCCTTTGACTGCCGATTCCTTAAGCCCAAAATTAATATCATCAAGAACTGATGTATCCGCACCAGCCAACTTTAGCCGTCCAACTGCCACAGATGTTTCGTTGAGCAAACTTTGTATTAACTGCTGCAAAGCTTTCTCGCTCTTTTTCGCCTGAACCAGAGCTTCGGATGCTTCGGCAATTTGCAGGTCAATTTCTTTAACGGCTTGCTCGATTTCTTCTGTTTGCTCTCCTGCTTCTACAAGCAATTGTCTGTCGGCTTGTAATCCGCTTAATTGAGATTCTCTAGTTTTGATCTCCTGTTGATACTTGGGCAAAGATTGGCGGACTTTTTCGACTTGCTGCTGCTTTTGAGGTGCGGAAGCGATCGCAGTCTGCAACTGTCCTGCTAACTCTCTTTGAGCAAGTTTCTGTTGCTGCGAGGAGCGTTGCTTGCTCTGTTGTCTGCCAGCTTGAGAGGCTATTAACTGTTCTGATTCGCCAACAATGCTGGTGATTTGGGCGGCTAATTCTTGCCTAAGATTTTGCAGTGGCTTGCTATTAAGAATCGCCCCAGCGATTTTGCCCCCGACTGTGTTGCCTAGCTTAGGGGCAACACCAGTGATTAGTTTTTCACCCAGCAAATCAAAGCTGCCGATTGCTGGGGACAATTGAGACTCAATTCCCCTGCTTAACCCCAGCCCCAATTGTTTAGAAAGCTGCAAACCCACGCCTTCAAATGCACCCGTAGCAATTCCCTTTAGGGGTGCAAGCAAAGTGTCGCCTATCCCAGAAAACAGTTTTGATGCAAGTCCTGGTGTTTTAGGTTGAGATTTTTTAAAACCCTTTTCTATAGCATCGCTAATCTTTTCAGAAAATTGATCGCCTACCTCAAATAACTCCAGTTGTGGAGCAACTTTAAGCTTACGAATTTCGCTGTCATCAACAACTACACGAGCTTTAATCTCGATATTCTTTATACTTGCAAGCTGGGTTTTTAGCTTGGATGTGTCCAAGACAACCGGGATTGAAATAGCAGGGATAAAACCCTGTAACCCTTTTATCTGTCGCTCAAAATCCTTGGTGTCAAGACGCAGTGCGATCGCCCCAGCATCCTGCGCTGACAACTTCTTCAGGTCGCTATCAAATTGGGAACGATCTAAGATTAATTCAATTGAAGCGGAACCAAGACTTCCCATAAAGGCGATCGCACTACATCATGGTTTTGGTTCCCTCTGCCAAGCGATGTGTTTAAATATTAGAAAAATCTGATATTACCATGAAAACATTAGAGCAAGAATGGCTCGAATATGCTTCAAGGGTCTTACCCAAAGGTTGTTCTCCTATACAAAAGCAAGAGACACGAAGGGCTTACTATGCAGGCATATGGACATTTATGCAGATGATTAAGGAACTTGGAGATGACGAGGTGAGCGAGGAGCAAGGAGCCGAAGAATTGGAGAAACTTGAGAATGAGTGCAAAGACTTTTTCTCTCAAGTTGGTATTAAATATTAAGCTCCAAGCATCTTGAAAAATTTTTCATGAGCAAACTGCGAACTCCCCATCTAACAACCATGCATCACCTATTTCTGGAACCCTGACCACTCCGCCACTGGTTTCAATCTCCCCGCTAGCTTCAACAAACCCCAGAGGGAATCGTACCAATCCATCCTCGACAGATGGCTGAATCAACACCAATCCTTCACCAACCCACACAACGGGGTTAACGGTAACGCCATCGCGGGACTTAGAAAGCTTATCTATGGGCGCGACCGCCACTACCCATCCCGGCAATTTACCAGCATCAGCTAAAGCAAAGAACGCATTAGCAGCAGCAGGAGAAATCCTTTCCCCTTCATCTTCAGCAGGCGTGAAGTAGAAAAAGTCACTGGGCTTTGCTGCTTCAGACTTTTTCGGATCGCGGTTGGAATTCACAAAGCAACTGGTAAGTGTGGCGATACCTAGTTCGGCAAGGTGCAACTCCTCGCGATGTAATTTAGCACCATAGTGTAGCGCCTGGAGGATTATCCAGGTTGGCTGGCTGCCAAAGCTTGCTTCGCTGAATCTTTCTTCTTGCGGCCAGTATCTTCGGCATCGCCAGTAGATTTCTCCCCAGTCGGGATCTCTTGGTTCTTCGGTGAGTTTCCCAAGTCTTCTTCAGTTATTTCTTCATCGGCAACCTCTTGCCATCCAGACTCTTCTTTACGTGCAAAATCAGCCACTTCTTGCACCAATATTGGATGAATTTGATTAAAATCTTGAGTATTTTCAAGCTCCCATTCAGGAACCAATCTCTTAATAATTGCTGTTGCCAAAACTGAATTTCTAGACTTTGAATTCTCTTCCATCAAGTCTTGGAAATTTACAAAATCTTCTAAATACTCTCCTAAAGATGCGGCGTTGCCTTGGGTCAGCGCGTAATAAATATCGGTTACTTTTCCACCAGACTTAGCCGCGATCGCATTCGCTAGCTTCACCGCAGCCATGCGGATATCCACAAGGTTAGCTGCTTTTATAAAAATGCGCTCGTTGGGGGTGAGGTCGCCGTATTTGGGTATTTCTAATTCACCAATTTCAGCATTGCCAACAGTAATTTTTTCAAATTCTTTAGGGGAAGTCTTAAAAGGAAGTTTCAGCATAATCAGTGATGGTTGTTTGACTATTCACTGATTACTGATTCCCCAATAAAAAGGCGGAACCAGACCGCCTGAGACAATGAAGATTTGTAATTGACACAAAAAATAGGTGCTTATAACACCTAGATTCCTATTCCTTTGAATGTTAAGAATTAACAATAAATTTGCAAGTTCCCTAGCGAATCAATACTAATCACATTTGCTTTTCACGTCAAGAGCGGGAATGTTAGCCAAAATTAGTATTTGAAATTATGACTAACTACGGCGCAAACATCCTCTCCTACATGCAGGAGCAAAAATTCAGAATTCGCGCCTTTAATATTGTTTACTTAGAAGGCGTAGACCCCGATACTTTTGCAGTTAATACCGATCGCCTCGACGAATGGAACGACGTGCGGATGGTAATTCGTGACAATGGCGAAATCTTGCATTGCGTCAGCGCCACCACAGAGCCAGGACGCTATTACACCGAAAATCCTCTCAATCCCAACGGTGCAGCGCGAATCGCCTTTGGTCAACACCTTGAAGCTTGGACGTTCGGCACCCACAAGGGACAAGATGCTCTTGTGCAATGTGGGGCGGTGAAGGTGCATCGGGACAAGAACAAGGACGGATTTAGAACAGGCGATCCGGTGGATGTGGCAGACTCATTTGGCTTGAACCAGCACACCACCTCTAACGCACCTGAACTGGTGGGAAGGTGGTCAGCCGGTTGTCTTGTGGGACGATACCCTGAGTCTCATACTAAATTCATGCAGCTATGCAGGGATGCGGGGATGAGGAGATTTGATACTACAGTGTTGGATGGATCGGGATTGCACAAGCTAGGTGTGCTAGGTTAACGCTTGAAAATTTTGATATCTCGTCAGCTTGTCACTTGCCCTGGCTAATATGTCCACTTGTCCACTGGACATATTAGAATTGTCCACTAGATAACTGGACAAATTGACAATGACTCTCACAAGTGAACTAATCAAAATATCCAGCCTGCAAGAGCGTTACAGACTTGACTCTAGGCAAGCAGTCTACGACCGTATCAATGGCTTACAAATACAACCAGTAGCCCGTGGGAAAATATCACAAGAGCAACTAGAACTATTAGACAGGCTAGATAAACACATTCGCTCTGGAGGCGCGATCGCTGATTTTCCCGTTCAACCAGAAGTCCAATTACCTGCATTGGACAAACTGGACAAGCTGGACAAAGTTGACAGACTGGACATCGAACCCGACCAAATGATGGCTATCAATGTCATGGCAGAGTTAATGGAAAAAATGATGTCATACACCTATACTCGTCAGACATCGCCGCTGTCAGGCTACGAAGAATTAGAAAAAGCAGTGCAGTTTGGGTGGGTTTTACCCACTTCCAAAATCAAAGAATTAATAGGAGCCAGTCCAAAGCTGCAACACGATGAGCAAGTGTGGCAACGCGGTTGTTTCACTTTTTCTAAACACGGTAAAATTGGCAGCGAGACGGGCTGGCGAGTTGAGAAAGAAACTTATAATGCTTCCGTTAAAACTGCTACTTCCTGAGAAATTAGCTTTGTTGCCATGCTTTGAATATCAGAAGGGAGATAATCTCTGCTAGTAAAAAGCACCTGAGAGAGTATCGCTCTTAGCTGCAATTCTGGGAGAAATTCAATCATAATTGCGATCGCTTCTCGTAATTTGTCTGAATTATCCTCCACTTCAACATCAATGATTTCAGCAACCTCCACCTTTAAAGGCTGGTTCTCTGCGACTAACTCATTTTTGAGAAAAGGAAACTCTCCTTTGGAAGTTTTGCAAACCAATATATCGCCGTGGTTTAGCTCCTTTACGACTTCTACAACTTCTCCATAACATGAATGTTTAGGCTGTGCTACTTTATACGTTTTTAGTGGTTCTGAGGAAGAAGCTTCTTGTTTGGGTTCGGCGGATACTATTGCCAAGGCAGTTCTAAGAGAGAGAATTGGCGCTTCAAATGTCCCACGCGTGAGACATTTATCTTCCCAAGATTGCATTATTTTCTGCCAATTTTTGGCGATACTCATCAATCTATGGGCGTGAGAGCGAGAGAATTTGCAGTTAGCTTCAATCCAAGGAATAAAAGCGCCATGAGGTAAATTTTGCTTAGCCTGAATTAATAAGTCGCCGCACTCTTTATCAAGCACAAGCGCTTGTTTTATGGCATTAATGCCAGTTTCATAAAATTCTTTTGAGCGGTCAAAAGTATCGTTAATATTAATAGCTATTTCTGATAGATTCATAATTCTTGTGATAATGAAACGCGTAATTTTGCTAGCCCAAGGTTTATATAAGCTCTGATTTTTTCTGGGCTTTGGTTTTGGCGCTTGGCGATTTCAGGGATACTTGAGTTGTTGAAAAACTTTTCAACAACTGCGACTCTGTGCCGATTTTTCAATTTGCTTAAACTATTGAATAGCAGTTGCTCGTCAATTTCGACCTCTTCTGGTGAAGTCGGCTCGTGAAGAAGTTCGTCAAGACTAATAGTTACATTGCTATCCAAAGTATCAATATCGCGCCATTTCTCCTCACTAATTCCAAGCCCCAAAGCAATTTGATCGGGCGCTACTTCTCTGCCTAAACTAGAAAGCGATCGCTGTAATCTTCTGACTTTGGCTTTAGTTTCCAAGGCAGTGCGCGGGAGTTTTACCGATTGCCACTGATCGCGTAAGTAATGCTGAATTTCACCTTGGATATAGGGAATGGCAAACGAGCTAAAAGCGTTGCCCGTACCGGGGTCAAAGCGATCGGCAGCCTTCAATAACCCGATGTAACCTAGCTGATATAAATCCTCATAAGGTTCGCGGCAAGTAGCAGACATCCGGTGAACTACTTTGTGGACTAATTTTTCATTTTTTTGGGCTAACTCATTCCGTGTAAGTGTTGACATAAATGTATCCAAATATATCAACAATGTATTGAGGAATAGCAGTAATCTGCTACAGAGGGGTTACGGAAAGTTAATGTTTTCTTTATAAAGACTTTTTAGCTCCATGTAGCAATATCTTCAGCCCAGACAGCAAATTCCACATTGCCAAATGCGTAGACAACACTATCACCACAGTCAGGACTGCGCCCGATTCGTTTTTGGATGTCCTCTTTGCTTTCAATTTGGATTTTGGAAGATGAGGTGATTTTCCACTTAGGGGCGGTTAGATCGGCTAGAAGTTCGGGGTCATCAGGCAGGGCAATATCATCGCCACTGGTAGGATCTAGAATTTCGCGTAAATGCCAGTACCACTCAGCCCGCTTATTAATAAACCCAAACTTGCCGCTTTTGTCCCTAGCGCTCGAACCCCCAGCGCCGTTGGCAGCGTGAGCGTTAAGTCCTCTTTCCACGCAAGTATCGTAAGGGCTGGAGCCAACACCACAAATATCTATGTGAACGTAAGCATCACCCACGATCGCTACTTGCACCAGAGAAGCGATCGCGCCCCCATTGGGTGTAGTCTTGCCTGCGTGTTTTTGCAGTTTGCCAATAAAATTGCCGTATCTTGGTGCAATTACGGTTTTAGCAGCACCGCCACGGGCTACATCTACACCCAAGCAGGTCATGGGAGTGGGGCGAGTCATAGAGATATGACGGTCTTTTTTCCACCTTTCCATCGCCGCCAATACCCACTCGGTTGGGATAACTTGCCACGGATCGTCCTCAACCCCAGCTGCAAAGTCGCCCTTGAGCATCTGGCTTCGCAATGGTTCGGGCAACGACTGAAGCACTGACTTGTAGCCAGTCTTCATATATATAGGGTTATCTTCAATCTTGGCAGGGATAAAAGTACGCGATCGCGGCTTAACTAGCTCGGTTTTGCCTTCTTTGTCTGTGTATTCAAATGGCTCACCCGACTCGACTTCAACATCCTCACCATCCAAAACAGCAAACCAACGCAATTCTCCAGGTGCTGCTGGATTAGGATGCTTGGGGTCAAGCCAAGGTGCCCAGTATTCAATCACCCAGCGCCCTTCGGCTGTCGTGGGTGGGTTGCCCGTGCAAATGACACGACATTTTTGATTGAGGTCATCAGTCCGCAACCATCCAGTTAGGAACTTGAATTGAGCTTTGCTAAAGTGAGTAATTTCGTCAATCGCCTTCAGGTCATGAGGGCGACCTTGGTACTTCTCTACGTCGTCTTCGTGCTGACAGGCCCCAAATTCCAAAGACCTACCATCAGGCAATCCGCTCCAGACTTTTTCGGTAGAGTTGTACTTAGCCTTGGTGCCTTTGAGGATTTTCCTGCATCTTTGCACCAATCCTTTTAGCTGAGGATATTCACGGCGAAAGATGATGGAATTTTGATGAGCAGTGAGTGCAAGTCCCAAGATTAAGTCAGACTTGCCACCGCCAGCAGCCCCACCATAGAAAAGCTCATCTGCTTCTGAGGTATAAGCCATTGTCTGCGGGCCAGGTAATGGCTTCCACGGGACAATGTTGTTAGCTGCAAGTGCAACTTGTTGAAGTGCTTCCTCCCACTCCTGCCTTACGCCCTTCTTTGCCACGCATTTTTCAACTCAGTCAAAAATTCTTCAGGCCCTACGTCCAATTCAATGGCGCGTTCGACCAAATCAGCCACAGTTTCAGGTTTTAGTTTCCTTTTGAGTTCAATCAACCTTGCGATCGCCCCTGCCATTCCCCCCTTGGATTTATCTTCAGATCCTGGCAATGAATCGTGAAGGTGAGCGATCGCAGCTTCTATAGCGTAAATGTCATCAATAGCCTCGCCGTCACGCCGTATAAAATCTAATCTGGGATTTTGGACTTTTGGCTTTGGCTGTAACTGAATGACATTGCTGTTTCTAGCATTTTGTCGGTGCGAATCCCAATTACCATCTTTTGCCCAGCGATCGATAGTACGGCGAGAGACATTAAGGGCAGCCGCTATTTCTTCGGGCGGCTCACCAGTAATATACTTGGCCTCGGCAAGCTTCATTTTGTCGCCGTCTTTCTTTCTGGACATTATTTAGACAATATAGAAAATATAGTTATTTGGACAAAACCAGAATTCCCTATCTGACAACGCTTTCAAGATTTTGTCTAATTTGTCTATTGATTTAAAATGAGCGAATTTCCACCACAACGCATTGAAGAAGCCCAAAAATTTTGCTGTTGCTCTCCATATCAAAACCGCCAAATTTGCATCTACGCAGGGGGAGGCAGCAGCAACCAACATGATATGTATTGGGCTTATGCGATCTATGACTGCAATGGCGATCGCCTTGCCTACGACCATCTACCAGACAAATGTCTAGATTTTGATGATGGCTTGATATTTTGTGAGGAGCTAATCAATAAATGGGACGCACCTATAACCTACGAGGATGTCAGGCTATGGCGCGACATCTGCGAGTATCTCAATCAATGGCGCAGTCCTATCCCTTCATCCTGGATAACGTATAGAATCTCAGGATGCAGTCATCTCGTGGGATATGACAGAACCTACAGACAAAAGTTGTGGGATAAATACAAGATCCAGCTAATCACTTATGAAAAATTTTCCAAGAAGCACCAAGGTTGGACGCTGAAGGGCAACTGGGAAGACAAAATCGACTTTTTAGAGCAAATCTATATTCTGGGACGCGATCCAGATAGCCTGCCTCGTCCTTGGCTCGACAAGTGGGAGAGGAAGCTGCAAGCAAAGAAATATCAGGAGTTGGCAGATGCCTTAATGTCTGTGGAGCGAAGACTAGACACTATTCATAGCTGCCTTCGGTGGACGCAAGCAGGGATAATTGACTACCTCACAGATAACCCAGATATGATGCAAAGCCAGCTAGAGTACTTGGGCTATCGTTGTAGGGAAGCTAGGGATTTATTGTCAAAACTATATGAATCTAATTGAGGGGTTTGCACAAGACAATTGGGAGCTAAGTCTTTGGTCAGACGCTCTTCACAAAGTCGGTACTTATACCGTCAGGAGCTTGGTTAAATTGGTGGCAGAATGTCTCGACCTGAATCTCAGCGTCCAAGCAAGATATTTTAGCGAACATCAGCATTGGGTAATCAGTTTTCGCTGGCCCAATGGGGATGGATGGACAGGATACGATCGCGAAATAGACTTACAACATCTCGAACGCGCTAGCAGATGCAAACTGCTTGACGAAATGGCCTCTGAAATCAGCGATCGCATCAAAAAACTTACCACCCCTGAAGAAAATCAAAGCTGGTTTATCGACATCCGCAGGGAGCGGATTCACGTCAGAGTTTATCAACGAACAAAAAGGATCTGGCTTAGGGCAAACACAGTCACGCACAACATGGAATTTGGTGGCAGAGAAAGCCTGGAAATTGAAGTGCAGACGCGATCGCAATATGTGGAGATGAGAGGCAGCAGTATAGAGATTGATGGAATGCTGCTGCAAGCCGAATTATTAGAAATGCTGACAATAGGCGACGATTGTCGTATCCGTTTTTCTGTCAAACCCCTTCAATGCCAGAGGATAGTACGCTCTCCAAACGAAGTTGATATCCGCTTTTACACTAGTCCAAGAACCGCGAGACTAGCATCTATAGAGCGAATTCGACAGATGCTTGAGACTGGACAGATAGAAATACCTAGAAGCGGATATTTTGATCGACTGATGGATTATCCCGAACGCCCAGAAAGGGCAAGAATAGAGATGCCGCGCTTGTGCCAAGAATTGCCAGCAGAGGGACACGTAATAATTGGCATGGATTTTGCAAGGACTGAAATTCACGCTGACGACGGACACGACTTACTAGAAGCCGCGTTCGGCCCTAACACCATAGGCGACACCACCTGCAAATATAATGCTCAATCAAGGTATTTGCGTTGCACTACTAACCCGTCCGGCCCGTGCGAGGAATGTACGCATTATGAAAAAATTTGACTTGTTTTCAGTACTAGCAGCGATCGCCATTACCGAAAACACCATCTTCATGATTGCTCAAGGTGGCTGGTGGATCGCTCTTGGGCTGATGTTTGGCGGTTTCTGGTTGTGGCTAGCAATTGAAGACTACAACAAGCACAAAAGGGCCAAGGCGCTGGATGCTATGAGTCGCCAGCAAGATGATTTGTCTGGGCTAGAGATTCTTGGGGTCAATTTAACAGCAGAGCAGCTTGCCGAAGCAATGAACAGAGTACACCCCCAAGCAATTGGCGATGTAACGTGCAAATTCAATGCGCGATCGCCATTCCTCCGATGTGCTATAAATCCGAGTGGAAACTGCCAAGGATGCAAGGATTGTCAGCAAATTTAATTTATGAACTATCAGCAATATCTAGAACTCAAAGGCGAACCGCCTATCAAGCTTGCCGATGGGAGATTTGGTTTACTCATTCGAGGCGATGAGCAAGAAGCCGGAATTCAAGTCCCTGGAGAGGAGCAAATTAGATGGATACCGCTAGCATCTATTGAGATTGTTGGCGATGGTGCGTTGATTGAAATGTCAAACACAAATGAGAGAATTTAACACATATCATCACAAAGAAGCATTCTGCCTGATGAAATATGCCGCCGAAGACGGCAGTGAAGTTGAGTGGATTTGGAACTCACGCGACGGCGTGACACCATTTTGCGTGAGCAACCGCGCTGGCGATAAAATGCTTCAGCATGTTAACTGGCATCTAGATCGCCGCATCTTGGACTATCAGCCAATGCCATGCGAACGTATATTTGTTGGTTTATCTCTAGAGAAAGCGAAGCAGAGGGCGCAGCGTCGGATAGAACATTTTTGGGACAGAGACGATTGCGCTCATATACGCGAAATGTATGGCACTAAGGAAAATGCAGTTGAAGGGTTAATCGATAGCTATAGAGTTGGTGAAGCTCCCGATTTGGTTGAGTTTGGAAGCTTAACGCCTACCGACGATAATTCAGTTTAGCTTCCTTGCAAATCGAAAACAGGCGCACAGCTTCATCCTCAGCAACCTTGACACCATAATTCGCTACTACCTCTAATCCTTGGTTGATGTCACCTTTGTAGGCGGCCCAGTCATCAACATTTCCGATTCGTGCTACATAAAGACTGTTGTCACGATATAAATAGAGCCTTGCTTTGGGCTGAAGGTCGGCGAAGGTTGCTCTTGAAGCTTCGATATAGTTCATAAACCGAGGTAGTTGCTGCTGGAATCTGTGGGGTTAGCGTGGAGGTAGCGATCAGTTGTGGCAATAGAACTATGTCCTAGGCTATCGCGCACTAGTGCTAGGGGAGCGCCTTTGGCTATGGCGTGTGTAGCGTGTGAATGTCGCAGAAAATGGCAACTCACCTTCGGATTTACGCCTGATGCCGCAGCTGCATTTTTAATTATCCGGTGCGCTACGGTTCTGTCAATAAAATCACCTTTGCTATTTTTAAAGACTGGCTCATCATCGCCACTGTTACCCCTCAACTCCTCTACCTCAATCCACACCATTGGAGGTACTAAAACCGTCCGCAATTTAGATCCCTTGCCCAGCACAGTTACCTGCATCTCTCCACTGTCTTGCTCATAAAAATCGCACCATTTAAGGCGACACGCTTCGCTCACCCGCATCCCAGTAGCATACATGAGCTTGAATAAAGCGCGATCGCGCCCTGGTTTTGTCCCTTTTTCAATTAGCCTCAGTACTTCGGCTTGCTTGAGTATCCGTCCAGCCAGAGAGCTATTAGCCTTGGGAATACGCAACGCCGCCGCCACATTGAAGCAAACATAATTTAGCTTGGCGGCAAAAGTAAACAGCGATTTGATGATGTTTAGCTTGGTGCGGATTGAGGAGTCTTTGATGCCACCGGCTTCTAGGTGCGTGGCATAGGACTGTAAATCTTCCAAGGCAACACCAGCTAGGGGTTTGCCCACAAAATTCAAAAAATAATCTGCATTGTGGCGATAAGCTCCTGTAGTCGTGTCAGTTCTACCGTGCAGCCACATATTAATCAGCGTTTGGTCGCTGGAGACACGGTGAGACAGCGCTGCGGGAGGGTTTCCCTCCGCAGGTGACTGCGAACCCGAAGGGGATAATTCAGACAAGATTTCGCTTCTAGCTACACCTTGGAATTCCCTTTAGATGAGGGTTTTGGGATTAGGCCACATTACCAGAATTATGTGGCCAACCTCAGATCCATAACCTAAGCTGCAAAAGAATCTTCTGAACCAGCAACTTTTTCCTTAAACAACTTGCCAGCGGAAAATCCAGGCACTCTGGTAGCTGGAATCTCCATCTTTTCACTAGTTTTCGGGTTACGTCCTTCACGGGCTGCCCTGTCGCGCCGCTCAAAACTCCCAAACCCCACCAGAGTGATTTTCTCTCCGTTGGATACCGTCTCAATAATCGCTTCCAATGTAGCTGTTAAAACTGCATCTGCTTGTTTTTTGGTAACACCAGCCTTGTCGGCGATCGCATCTACCAATTCACCCTTGTTCATAAAAGCACCATCAAACACTACTAAATAGGAAATCTAGCACCGACACCTCTTTGCAGGAAAGGGGGGAAAGGAAGAAATATCAAGGGTTTTATGAAAATCGACAATGCAGAAGCTCTCGCAATCTTGTTAGGCAATGAGCCAGAAGCAATCAATGTATTGAGCTGGACTATACCTTATGTATCAGTGGAAGATGGGCGCTCAAAGCTCACCTTGAGATGTTCGGGGCTTCGTGCCATGAGCAATCTGTTAAAGCTCTCCGACCTTTTGTCTAACAAATTGGGCAGGTTTTTGGGCTTTGAAATATGCTTAGAATGTATCGAGAAAGCGATAGGAGAAGTCCATATGGTTGCCGTTGCAGAAGAAAGAGCGATCGCTCCAAATAACAGCACTCTAGAAACAAAATTCCTAAGTCTAGAAACACTCTCCCGTGCCACAAATAAGTCACTGCCAGAAGTGAAAGCATTACTCGGCAAAGCCAGAGAGGTAATTCACCCAACCGAGGACGGGCGAGAAATGATTACCGAGTCTGCTTTTGATGCTGTAGTTTTGCAGTGGGCTAAATCTTTCAAGGAAGAACCGCCAGCACAAACACCAAGCAACGTCCAAGCGGACGCGACTGAAGAAGCGAAAGCCAAGCGCAAAGCTTCCCCCAAAGTTTTAACTTCTGAGCTAACCGCCGACGACATCATCACGGTTAAATCAGGTGCAAACGCTGGCACTCCTAGCTTGACTAGCAAGAGTATCCAGCAAGTTCTTGAAAACTTTTTCAACAAGGTCAAACTTGAAGACACTACCAAAGTTGATGCTGTCTCAGCATTTATCGAAGGTACAAGCGAATTTGGTCAGGCGCTACGCAAGAAAATTTTGGGAGCTTATAAGAAATTTTCCAAAGGTGGCAATCCGACTGAAATTCAAGAAAGGCTGATTGATGGCGCTAAAACCTATCTGGAAAGCATGGCAGCAACAGCAGCCCAAGAGTAATATATAGATGCAACGGCAAAGCAGCGCATTGACGAGCGCATGGCAGCCACAAAACAGGAAACTGAGGCGTGGACTTGGGGACGAAGAACAATAAGCCCTTGCAGGTTTGACTCCTGCCTTTGCCCTTGAAAGGAATGACAGCAGATTTGAGGATTGCTAGACTCTTTTGGTGAGACGAAGCTGGGGTTTTACAATGCTCAAATTTACTGCCGAACTACAAAATGGTGGGAACCTGTACGGATTTGGACTAACAGAAACTAACCTTAATAGATTGCAGTTCAACGATGAACCCATATTTTTCGATTTCGGATATGCAGGTTATCCCAAATTATTCGGATTAATCTTATATTTTGGTGAGTTTGAAACACCAGAGCAAATTGCCGCAAATATTGATGCGGTAAAGCAACGGTGCATTCCTTTTATTAATCAAAAGTATGGGGTCACAGGGCAAACGTTGAGGGTGTTTCCTCTTGCCAAAAACGTCATGGATAAACTAAGAAATACTCCGCTTTGGGCTTTTGATACTCAAATTGAGATCGCTAATCCCAACGATAAACAATTAATTTTTGCTGGCAGAACTGAACAAGAGCTTGAAGAGTTTTTTGTGCAAAGCGGATTCGCAAAACCTCAGACAAAGCGAACATACAAGGGCTTTAGAAAGCGCGATCTGTGAAATACGAATATAATCTACTTTGGCGTGAAACTCCGTTCAGTTTAATACTGGCAAGCGTAGCGTCTCATGGGCGATGGTACGAAATCAAGAGTACATCTTTTAGGTGCTTGACTACCTAGCCCCTTCTGGCAAGGTGGCGTAAAGGTAAACGCGGCCAGGGGTTCGCAAGACGACCACTGGTATTATGTAGGTTCGATTCCTGCCTTTGCCATTGATATAATTATTGGTTGGCGGAAACTTGGAGTGGTTGAGGTTCGATTCCTCGCTAGCCCCTTTTGGGTTAGGCATGGCTGCGTTCAGAGTTCGATTCTCTGCTTCCGCCCACAAGGAACAGTCGGGGCAGATGGGCAAAACTAGACCCGCCCACGGTACACAAACACAGGATGCACTGTACTAGGGCCTGTATGGGTGACGCTGGAAAATCGCGGTGGTTGTTCAAGCAGTTCAACTCTGCTCTGTTCCCTTATCGGGAATCTTGGCTACGTACACCCCACAACAATTACGTAGCTTGCCTCCCACCAATTCCAACAACCTGCCATCAACTCTCTCTCGTGCGGCGGCTGCTTACTCTAGCAACCTGCTGCTATTGCTTGATTGCTGGAATGATCTGGAAGGACGAGAAAGAGCATACCTTCCCAAAGAAGCCAAGGAACCCTCCCAAGCGTGGAGCGATCGCATTCGCCGTACCACCTTTGACAATCGCTTTGAACCTGCAATCAAAGACTACGCAGGGCTTTTGAGCGTTTTTAGCCTCAATGACGACGTTGCTAAAAGCATCGTAAAAAATAAAGACAACATCGACCAGTGCGGCAATGATATCTGGACATTTTTCCACGAAGCTGACCAGTGGTGTCTGCGCGACGGGTGGTGTGGAATTATGGTGGAATTCCCCATTGAAGATCCAAGCATCACATCTCAAGGGGAAATGCTCGCAAGCGATCGCCGCCCATACCTCGTATTAATAGATCGCCGCGACATCCTCAACTGGCGAGCAACCAAAATCAATAGCAAACCAACTCTAAGCAGAGTCACCATCCGTGAAATTCGACTAGAACCGGATGGCGACTATGGGGAGAAGGAAGTAACTTACTACCGAGTATTGCTCCCAGGCGAGTATTTCGTTTTTCAGATTGTTGAGGGCAAGGGAAACGAGGCGCAACTGCTACTGGTGGAAAGCGGGACAACTAGCCTCAATGAAATTCCCCTTGTCTACTACTCCGTCACCGAATCTCAACTATTTTCTGCCAAAGCCCCGTTCCTGAATTTAGCCAAGCTCAACATTGAGCATTTCCAGAAGCGCAGCCAGTTAAATGAGGTACTTCGCAAGTGTAACTTGCCAGTACCTGTAAGAAAAGGCTTAATCAGAACGGTAGATGACCTCAAAAAAGTTCCCCCGCTAGTGATTGGCCCCAACTCGGTGCTAGATATACCTAGTGATGGGGATTTTTTCTTTGCCGAACCAACTGGGGTTGCCATAGCCGCCTCCAAGGAAGACATCAAAGACTTAGAAGCGGCGATGGACAGGATGACTTTGGACTTTTTGACCAGTGGCGATCGCCAAAAAACCGCCACTGAGGTAGTACTTGACTCCACCAAAACCAGTGCCAATCTCAAAGGCGTGGCCCGTCGCAAAGAGTCGGCGATGCAACAAGTCTTTAAATTTTGGGTTAGCTACACCGGGGAGAGTCAAGGCGGTGGTATTGCTCAGGACGAGGATTTACTTTCTCTTCCCCTGACCCCCAAACAAGTAGATAAGCTAGAATCCCTTACCGCACAAGGATTTATCAGCCAGCGCACGCTACTGTTGCTATTGCAGCGGGGTAAAACACTGCCCAGACAGCTCGACATCGATGCTGAGGTGGCAGCAACCGAACAAGTTCAAATTACAGATGAGGTATTAAGTCCATGATTCTAGAAAATCCCCAGCAGTCTTGTCAGGAATGGCAGCAAAGATTAAAGCTTCAGGATTGGGATATATCAGTCAAAGTAGTTCCGCACAGAGAATCAGAAGGTGCTTGGGGGAATGTGCGCTGGAATCTTCAGGAAAAATTTGCTGACATCAAGCTGCTAGACCCCAATGACCAATCAGACGGTATGCGTCCCTACTGCATGGAGGAGACGCTAGTACACGAGTTACTACACCTACACTTTGCGCTATTCGACGCAGACGCAAACACCCCAGAACAATTAGCTCAAGAACAAGCAATAAATGCTCTAGCCCGCGCACTGGTAAATCTCAAAAATGCCAACCTTCTGCCCCAAGGGGACACCCTTAACCCTAGCCCAGCTGCTTGAACTCTCTATCATCCGCCAGTCTGATATGGATGAGATGGTAAAGCGGTCAAAACCTCCTGCAAAATTTTTCATAAATGCCGTACCAATTCGATCCACAAAGCCATAGGTACAGAGACGCAGAAACTGGGCGATTCGTGAAGTATGCCCAAGTATTAGAGGTGGTTGACCAGGAAGTGAACCGCCTTGAGGTGCGATTGAAGGGGCACGCACGACTTTTGACTCAAGGCAAAATTCACATTGCCGAATTTCAAACCCGAATGGCGCAAAACTTGAAGGAATCCCACCTGCGGAACGCGTCAATAGGAGCAGGTGGTATCAAGCAATTGACACCCACAGACTACGGCAAAGTGGGGGCGGAACTCAAAAAACAATACAAATTTCTTAATGGTTTTGGGCAGGATTTAGCAGAAGGGAAGCTGACCAAAGAAGGGGCGATCCGCCGTGCTGGAAGTTATGCAAAATCTGCCAAGACTTCATTCTTTGAAGCTGAATTCACTTCACGGGGCAAAGTCGGGTTTTATGCAAAGCGATTGCTGGATGCTCAATCAAGACACTGCCAATCATGCATCAGCTATCAGCGCCTACAATGGACGCTGATTCAATTAGTTACCCCACCTGGGATTGACTGTGAGTGTGGAGGGCGTTGTCGGTGTCGGTTGGTGTTTCGCAAGCTTTGACAAGCTCAACTACTGCTTGATGACCTGCCACAGCATCATCCCAGGTTGAGTATCTTGTTTGCAGCATGTCTGTTTCTCCCCCAAATACCATTGTTTCAAAAAATAAGGGAGGCCCATCAAGCCAGTGTTGATGATTTAAGCCTAAAAACACCGTGGAAACCCTAATTTTAGAATCAAACAAGTAATCTTCAGCAACTCGTCTATGCTCAATATTTTCAAACCATTGTGACCATTCGTAAGCACTAACAGCAATAGGGTCGTGTCCGTCATCAAGAATATAGTAATTAATCATAAACTAATGCTTTTCGCTTTAGAACAACGCTACCAAATATTAACCGCTCTCAACGAAGCACTACTGCGAACTGACCAAATGAGGGGACAGTACGCCGATTGTTCGGGGGAGTTCTATCGCTTCGATGCCAGCCTCAACCCTACCGAATATCAAGCTAATCGCCCTACACCATTGTTATTTCAAAAAGATGATATTTGGCAGAGGTTAGATAATATCGAGGCTGAATCTGAGTTTTTAGTCACTCAAGTAGTGCAAATATTGACTAATTTGCAAACAATTGAAAGAGCAATTGTCAGCGAGCGTAGTTCTGTGAATTCGGCACTAATCAGGGCCGATGTGTTGGAGTGGGACACGCGATCGCGTACTACTGGGATGTTAACCGGAAGGGATGACTTGATTGAGAAATTGCGCTATCAATTAGGCTTGCCACCAAGCCCAGATCTAATGGGTGGAGGTGGAGGGATGCTGTTAAGGAGTTAAAAATTATTGTGGCAATAAATTTTCATAAATTCGCGCCTTCAAATGCGAAGAATGCCTTGATATTGGCCATCATCGAATTATTTAAGTGTTTTCGTGTTAATCCTAATCAGGCAATTGAAATCCTGGAACAAGTTAGAAATAGTCTGCCGGCTCCAAGCCAAGAAGATATAGACGATACTGCTAATGCCGCAGAAAAGGAAGTTATCTTAACAATATCGCTAAGTCCTATGAGCTTAATAGGAGTGCGAAGTCAAGCAACGACCACGGTCAAACCAGTAATTCAGGACTCAATTAAATTATGATGCTTCACTTTTCTACAGCCAGATACTTGAGCCTGATTTCGTGGAAACTTATATCAATCCTGGGCAAGGGATACCAGGTGATGGCAATCCTCCATCTGAATCTATTAGAAATTGGCTGAACAATTTTGAAAACCAGTTGAGCAATTACGAATCTGGAGAAATTAGCCTAGCAAAATTTTGCGAGAACTTAGACATTTCTTTAAGCGAAGGTAAGCAAATACTTCAGGCTGAAAATATAGTGATTAAATTGGAATTTTCAAGCGAAGTAGAGCTAGAAGAAGATATTAAAAACGCTTGATGCATGAAAATTTTTACAAAAGGAATTCTAATCAATAAAGTTTATTGCAATAAATTAACTCATGTCAGACTCTCAAGATACAGTCACTAACAACCGAGTAACACCAGAACAAATTGCTTCACTTTTAGACAGTGCAGAAACACAAGAACACGTATTCTGGGGCAAAGAGCTAGTAGTCAGTTTCAAATTACCTTCAGGCTTTACGATTTGCGGTCGTGGCGCATGTGTCGATCCCGCAAACTTCAATATTGAAATTGGCAGAAAAGTTGCTAGAGAAGACGCAGAAAACCAACTGTGGCAACTAGAAGGATACTTGCTACAAAACAGGCTGCACGAGCAAGGTGTGCTGTGACCTCGCCCTTCTCTGGCTTTGAAAACAGCGTTTTGACCTTTCAAGTTGCTGACGGCACTTACACCACCAACGCTGTCGGCAACCGTTCTCTTAACTACGAAGCTCTCACAATTAAAGCAGTCCTTAAGCCGACAACAGACACCGGCACAGTCAACCGCTACGCACAAGAAATTCAGCAATTCGCTGGGGCTGATGGTCATGCTGTGTTGCTAGAGGGGTACTTGGTTGAGCCGCAAACTTATCCCCAAGGCGTTGAGTTTTTGGCAGAAGCAGACATTGAAATAACTGTGGCCATCAGCAAGCCGGAAACCGGGAGATTGAAGCTGCTACCTGTAGTTCAATCCCCTTATGTGGTGGCGATGGGGATTGACTTGATTACGCCAATCCGAGGAATATTTCGGAGGAACTAATGAGCAAAATCAATATTAACAAGTCAAAACTCGACTCCATCATCAACAAAGCTTTTGACGTGGTAGTTGAAGCGCAAGGAGAGGCGTTTCAAAATGCGATCGCCTCTGACATCTGGGACTGGCCCAGAGAAACAGTGCGAAGCAACGGTGAGACGGTAGGAAGTCCACGCGATCGCGTTGATAGCGAAGAATTAATTGATTCTCTTGTAGTCAGCCGCACTGCCAACGCCGCAGAATATGAATGGGAAGCCCCTCACGCCACAGCCGTTCATGATGGCGCAACGCTGCAAGATGGCACTGAACTACCAGGAACGCCTTGGACAGAAGTCGGGCTTCAAGAGTGTGACGCAGCAGGGATTATGCAACGACAACTGAACAAACTGTTATGAATTCAGAAGATTTTATCAATGCAGGCTATAGAAGATATAAAGAAGTTGGTTCTCGCCTTGCTGACTTCATACTACAGAAACGAATTTATGACGTAATTGGCACAAAATACTTTCTTAATATCTATGCCTACACCCTAGAGGGCAAAGAGGTACTTGATTCTGAAGTTAGGTTTACCAAAAACCTCAAGCTTTTTACAATCAGTGTTTCGATGTTTCAATCAGTAGAAGAAATTGAGAGCATATTTGAAGAATTGTGGGAGCGGATGTGCTTTGATTACTGCGATCGCCAAAGTTAACTACAAACTCTAGTTCTTGAAAGATTTTTCATATACCTAACTTTCTCTTGATGGTCTAGCTGCTGAATAATTTCATATGAAATCGCGCTGTCCATTTTCTGTGCAGCTTTCAATAATCGCTGATTGTGGCAGACATCTTCTTTAAACCGCCTCACCTGCCAAAGCAATTGAATTAGATGGGGAACCTCTCCCTGTAAAACGTGAAATTCCTCAGTGAGATCGCTTAACTTTTCATCGCTTAACAATTGGCACATCAAACACTCTCAGCACTTTCACTGAAAGTCTAGCGTGCAAGCGAGCCTTTGCTATTGTGACTCAGATCACAGATAACAAGATTTTTTAACACCGCGTGACACCAAGCCTACCAGCTTGCACTCGATAGTGTTGCTCGATTAACGGAACCAGAGATATCGTATCAAGCACATAACCTTGCGTTGTCAAATCACCGACAGTTCCAGCTATTTCAATGCGGCGATCGCTGTTCCACAGGCTAGGAAAGTGAAACTCATATGTCACATCAAATTCATGCTTAGAGAGCGATTCCAGGCATGATATTCCAGTCCTCGTGCCAGGAAATAACTTGAGACACCTTTTTCATGTATTTTTGGGCATCTTGGGGATAGTAATTTTATAAATACTACCGTGATAGAAGCTCTAACTTTAAGAAACGATATTCTCGCAATCTTAACCAACAAGATCGGAACTTATACATTTCCTAATGGTGGCGGCAGTGAGATCGCGATCGCCTGTCTCCCAGATCCAGATAAAGGCTGGAATTACCCCGAACACGGTACAAAAGTTTCAGGATTAGAAGTAGTAATCAAGCAACCAATACCTGACGTGAGTGCAAATATTGGAGGCGATCGCACCTTCACAAACACATGGGAAATCCATCTCAAACAGTGGGATTCTAATAAAAGTTTGGTAGAGGTAATTGGTTTATTAGCTGGCGATTTACCAGATGATTACTTGATAGAAAGAGTCAGTACAATGCCGGCTTCTGAAAAACTTTTGACCGTTGAACAGTGCAAAATTTTCTTGAAAGATTGGCAGGTAATTAGTCAGTAGTCAGTTGTCAGTAGCAAAAAGTGCTGAGTGCTGAGTATAGTTTTCTCCTCTGCCCCTTCTCCCCCTGCCCTTTCAAAACAGGGGAACTCTGGAGCCGACTAATCTCCGGAGATTCAAACAAATGCCAAAATCTTTCCAGGTTGGCGGTGGCAATAAAGTCAAGGTGTATGTAGCCTTGCTGCCGCTTGGCGATCGCATCGAACCAGACGACGTTTCAATTACCGCAGGTAGTGGAATTACTTCAGCCGCGACCAGCGTCACAGTGACAGCGCTGTCCGGGCCAATTGCGGCCGGCACGCCACTAACTTTCGATAACGGCACCAGTAAGCTAACTGTGTATTTGGCAGCTGATGCCAAAACAGGCGATACCAGCTTGACAATTGAAGCGGCAAGCGCGGCATTAACAGGCAGTTCTACAGCTGAATATTTAGCGAAATTGAGGTTACTTGGCGGTACTCAATTAAGCGTGAATCTCGGCGCAGATAGAACCGAATCCTTGGTATTTGAAGACCCACTTGGCTACGCGGATGGGGTGATCACCAAGCAAAATTGGGAACTACCTTGGACGGCTAATTTGCTCTCTGATGACGACGCATTTCGTAGAGTTTACTACGCGGCATCTCAGGCGGTGTCAGGACGAGAAATTTTCGTTTGGCAAGAAGATCCCCCACCAAAAGGTAAAACTGTCGGTGATGGGTTGAAAGGTACTGCGGTGATCACCAACTTTTCCAAACAATTGCAATCGGATGCGATCTGTACGATTAGCTTCAGCTTTAACGGACAGGGTTCGCCTACTATTACCCGATTTTCGTAAGTTAAATATTTATATTTTTGAAAGCCCCCAGCGCTCCACTTCGAGAGCGCTTTTTGCTGGGAATTATGACCGCAGTTATCTTTAAACCGTCGCCGTGGAATCAACTCCCCCAGAAAAGCAATGCTCTTTTGATTGTCCCCATCGCCGGCGAGATGGAGTGACACTAACTTTTGGAAAACAAAGCATTCATCTCGATCCGTTTGAAATTTTATTATTCGCCCTCATCGCTGCCTTACCGGTTGGCATTAGTATTCGGGATGCTTGGGACGGCAAGCTCGAATTTAAAGAGTCAATCGAGCGCATCGCCGCGATTTCTGCTCTGGGGTGTTTGGTGCGGATGTCTCCCACAGAGCAAGTTTCTAATTTTTTATCAAACTTTCATATCGGCAAGAAGTAGCAGCGTGAAAAAGTGCAAATTATTTGGCTGGAGAGACTACGACGCTGGATTAAGCGATTTTTCCGGCCCAAGAAACGCCGTACCGCACCAACAATCCTCAAGCGTTGGTATGGGAAGCACTGCGCTGTATTGCGACTTGAGCGCAACACGCCAGGAGGACTCTCAACCTACAGAATCACTTCACTCTACGGAAGTTACGATTACCTCGTCACCCTTGATAATCTCCGAGAACTTCATACAGAATTGGTTGGGGAATTCGAGGGCACCCCTATCCGCATCCCAACGCTGGACTATTCACACAACACTGCGATTACGCACCGCTTTGCAGTCTTCCGCCTTGGGCGCGATGGTAGCAGCCAGCCTATTGGTATTTGGGACGTGGACTTGCAAGGGTTTACGGCAAACTACTCGCTTCGAGAAATTGCACCAAAACGCGCTCTTTGTGGCGTGGCACTGCGATCGCTCTCTATCATTCACTCCACAAAAACCCCATCACTAAGCTGGGCTAGCCAGATGGATCGCATGGATTGGCTGGGGCTACTAAGGGAGAAAATTAGAGCCGAACTGCAAAATCCCAATCACAACTTGAAGGCTTGCATAATTTTGCATGAGAGTTCCTGAAACGGCAGTTGCTCCACTTGGGGAAACCCCAAGACCGCACTGCCTCAAATTTTTCAGGAAGGGGCGATCGCTATTCCGATTCAACTAATTCATAAAGCAGCGATCGCACCTTTTCTTGCCAATCGGGGATAGCTTGAATTTTTTTTAAAACAGAAGGCTCGATTCTCAAACTCAGTTTTGCGTCTCTGGGTTCAGCCCTATCTGTAGTAAATTTACCTTGCTCGTCTCGCGTTTTTTGCATAACCCACCTTTAACTACCTCTATTATACGCCTAATCCATGTCCCCGTGGTATAGGTTTTTATGGCAATTAGTAGCTAAAAAATGCAAAATTATTTATGCAAAACCCTTGCCAAATCCACGTCCCCATGGATTATAATTAAAGCATAAGGGAAAAACAACACTACCCCTTACCAGGAGGTGAAGCAAATGACTCAACCTAAAGATGGCAACGGACAAGGGGAGTATAATCCCAGCAAAGAGTACGAGCATGTTACGGGCGATGTCTGGTATGAAATAGATACCGAGACAGGCGATCGCGTTGATGTGAAGTACACAGACGACATCCTCGACCAAATGGACGAGGACGACGAGGAAGATGACGAATCTTCTGACGAGTAACATCTAACAGCCTTCAGACTACCCCTCTGGGGGCTGTTAACTTCTAATAGTATTGTAGCTATGGTTAAGATTCACGCACCTATTCACCTACAAATTTACGAGCGCGAGGGAACGCGGTGGTTTTTTTACGGTGGCGAAGTTTTTTACAATCCTCGCGGCATTCCTGTCGATCTAAATTCAATCCTCAAAGAACACGGACTAACCAGGATAAATGTTATAGCCGCGCTATTTCGGATTAATGGTGGCAAGCCGGGGCTTTACCTAGCTGACGTTAGAGATAAAAAATACTACTACTGTGGTCAAGACTGGGAAGATGTCAAGGACAAACTGCGATCGCTTGGCATTGGGCGCGATGACCCGATGGAAAATGGTTGTTGAAAAATTTTTCATGAGGGTTTCATGCATGACATTTCCGTTAGTCACGAAAACCGACGAGCGTCCAATAACTTGGATAGCCCTAGCCGAAGATTTTCTGCTTCTTTATCAATGAACTCCTGAAACACTGGACAAACTTTCTCTACATCTCCTCGCGACACTTGGAAATAGACTCTAACTCCGCTTACCTGTGCAGGCGTTGGCTGGTCTTCAATCCAAACATCCGCTTCCATCTCAACGTAGGCGATCGCATTAACGTTAATCAGAATTCTTCTGCCTTCTTTATTGTTCGCTTCAATGAACATTGAGTTAAAAATAACTGTATGCATACAGTCTAATCGCGATCGCTTCTTCGGCGTGGGCGATCGCTCTTTACCTCTCTAAGGCAATAATTCTGGCAAAACCTTTTGCATGTAAGTTTCAATCTCTGATTCGGTCACCGCGCCATCATAAAAAATAGCGTCAAAATCCGTTATGAACAAAGATTTTGGTATTTCTATATTATCGCGATTTTTGTTAGTCTCAAACGTAATCTGCCCTCCAAAAGAATAAAACTGCGCGCGTGTTGTGTATGCTGGTTTTTTGTTGCGGTAAGCAAGAGAAATAATTTCTATACTTTTGAGAGTTTTTGAATAACAAGCAAGCGCCACGGCATGTTTGTCTAAGTACCCACCCTTTAAATTACTTTGCACAACGAATTCGCTATCATCTGTATTGCGACCGACTTTGTATTTAATGCACAAATCCCATCTACTATTAGTAATAGTTGTTTTTGCCGCTACCAAAGACGTTGTTGCAAGGATTAAGGCGCAAGCAATCGCTTGCCCAAGCCAAACATTTGTCTTGCGATCGCCCTTGTCTAGTTGTCTTTTATTGTTCGCTTGTACTTGCATGTTGAGTAGGAATTAAATGATAGGAGCGATCGCCGAATCGCTTTGTGAAAAATTTTTCAAGTAGTGGAGTGCGATCGCTTGAAGGTAGAAGGCAGCTATGCTGAGGGCAAAGGGTTAACTAGCGATCGCTCTCACCCTGCATTTCTGGTTTTCGCTCAGGGCTTTTCTTTTTCGCAACCTAGTTGCGAGATTATTAGGCGCGATCGCTTTTGCTTGTGAAAAATTATTCATGATTTAAAGTTTCTACCAAGGGTGTGGTTTGCGATCGCCATTCTGAAGCAAACAAGTCTTAGCAATATTTCTAAAGGCTTTCCAGCTTTGAGACCAATTCCTCAAAACTCCAACTGTCTACGCCATGCTGTTTAGACTTCTTCCTTGCATCTTCGTCTTGAGATACAAAAATAGCATTTTCGTACTTTGCTGTTTTAAAAGTGGCAATATCATCGATTGAGTTACTTTTACCGCGAGGGCTAGTCTTGTTTTCTATTCCTAGCGCTGGCTCATCTACTCCTAAATCATTACAACGGAAAGGGACTTTCAAGGAATGTCCATCATCATTAACTAGCCCGTATGGTACAACTTCCTCAGACAAACTTTTCCTTACTTCTCTTAAAGCTATTTTTTTAGTTTCTTCGGCTTCTTCGTTCTCATATCTTTGTATCAAGGTGTGAACGATTCTTAATAAACCCTTAGCTTTGCAATTCAAAGCCTTATTTCTTATGTCAGCCCTTTCAAGAAATTTATCAAATATATTAGAGTCAACCAAGATTGTGATCATTGTTTCACTATTCTAAAAGGCGTTGCGAAAGGTTTGGAATATTCTCATACCGCTTTCTCGTAGTTTGCGGTGGACTCTTTAACAGCTTGCTCCAAATCTTGAATGGAGCAATTATAAATTCGACACAAAAGAGCTACCTGATCGACTCTTAATTTTGGGATGGTTCTACCTTGTTCCCAATTTCGGATGCTTGAATGAGCAACGCCAATTTGAGCGGCAACTTCCTCAGCTCTTAATCCAGCTTTTTGACGCAACTGCTTCATCGCTGTTTCAGGGCTAGGAAGTCGCAATAGTATTCCAAGTTGATACTCCGGTCTAGTCCAGTTGAGAGGTGGGGCGAATTTTTCGATTAACGCTTCTTCAATAGTATCTAGTAGGGTAATGTCCGTAATTTCTATCCAGTACAAACGAACATTCACCATCTTTGAAAGTTGATAACGACGCTCATGGTTTACCCATCTTTGCCGAATGTTAATAGATTGACCAATATATAAAATCCCATCACTGTCTGTAGCTACAAAATAAATGCCAGATGTTTTTGGCAGTTGCGATCGCTCCTTAAAAGACACTGAAGGTAGAGTGAGGGGATTAATGGTAGAAGCATTGATCAACTTAGGCAGAAGCATCTTCAGCCTCCATTTCAGCCTTTACGAGTTCGTCAAAAGTGCAGTTGTATACACGCATTAACTTTTGAAGTCCTACAGGGGTCATTCTCGGTGCGGTTTTGAGCTGATCCCAATTCCTGACCGTAGAAACAGCTACGCCAAGTTCTACCGCTATCTCTTCTGCTCTTTTACCTGCCCTAAGCCTCAAGTCTTTCATATTCATACCAATAGGTTACACCAAGATAATAACATAATTAATTGGTACTAATTAGTTGACTTGGTACTAATTAATTAGTAGTATAGGTACATAGAGAAAGCGCTACCGACTGGACATCTGAAGCGCCTCTCTATCCACGTTATTAACGGAGATTTCCATCATGCCACAAGCGACCATTGACACTCAAGCGTTCGTTGAAAACGTTGCCGCAGGCATCGCTCCAACAAATCTCGCCCCAGATTTTGAAATCGACTCTATAGAAGACGGCGATTTCGGCACGCTCTACAGGCTGTGGAAAAGCTATCACTTTCTTGGAAGCTTCTACCAGAACCTAGACGGCAAGTGGATTGCCCAACCTGCTAACAGCGATTGCAAGCTTGAATGTGACACGGAATATCAAGCGCAATTAGTCATTCTTGCCATGCTCGGTTTAGTCGTGCCGAGTGCAGCCTAAAACGTAAATTTCCATCACCAAACGGGGCGCTATAAAAAAGCGCCTTTCCTTGTTCTGTAAGGAGGCGAGAATGAGTAATTTAACAGTATTTCAATTCGAGTCGCATGAAGTTCGGTTTGTTGGCACGGCGATTGATCCTTGGTGGGTGGCAGCGGATGTTTGTGCAGTGTTGCAGCATAGCGATACTAGCAAAGCTGTAAGTAGGCTTGATGAAGATGAAAAGGGTACGAAGAATGTTCGTACCCTTGGCGGAGAACAGCAGATGCTCTGCATTAATGAGTCTGGGCTTTATTCTCTTGTCCTCACTAGTCGCAAAGCACAAGCCAAACGCTTTAAAAAATGGGTGACATCAGAAGTTCTTCCCAACATTCGCAAAACTGGCAAGTACGAGCTACCGCAAGCTGACCGATCGCCAGTACCAACTGTTCAAGAAATCTCTGAATTATTTGACTTGGTGCTGGGGCAAGCGGGATTAGATCCGCGACTAATTGCAGGGGTGAAATTAAATGCGATCGCATCTTACAATCCCGCACTACTTCCAGCAACAGAAATAGCAAAATCGGCGTTGTCGATTCCTGTGGAAGAGGGGCTAGTGCGACCAACTGCGCTGGGTGAAAAACTCGCTCTTTTAACAGGCGAAAAGTGGAGCGCCATCAAAGTCAATAAGTTGTTGACAGACCAGGGCTTTCAAATCCCCAACCCCGACAGCAAAAACCCTGCTTACTTGCCTACTGAAAAAGGCTCTGAGTACAGCCAGCTAGTACTAGACACTGCCAAAGGGAGGGATAAAACTGTGCAGTCCTTGCAATGGCACTTGTCAGTTTTAGAAATTTTAGAAGTAGGGGAGGCAAAACAATGAGCGTGATTGATTCCGAACAGCAAATCTCAATCCGCACTGCCTTGCGAGATTCCCGCAGGGAAGGGCTGATTAAGTTTGTTGGTGAATTTATTGCGTTGCTGCAAGAGGAAGGCTTTTCCCTCCAAGACTTGCTAGAAGCGATCGCTGGCTGGATGTATCGCCAACAGTTACCACCTGCTGAGGTAATCAGCCACCTAGAGAACGCAGCATCACAACTGAGTCGCGCTTCTAGAAATTAAACCAGCTTTAAACTATTAGCCCTCCTGAAAAAATTTTCAGGAGGGTTTTTGATTTATTTCGGTGCGATCGCTGCTGATATTGGTTTATATGCCCAGCCCCAGCACGTCTCCAGATTCATCTATCTGTCCACGCGATCGCTGCTAGGATTTTGCCAGGGGAATAAATTTATGGTGATAATAATATCATAAATTTATGGTATTCACTATGCCTACTTTAACCCCTGAAGCGTACCAAAAAATTCAACAGCGTGAGGGGAGATTGGAGCCGCAAGAGTTCTGTGAGAAATGGATTCCTAAACTTTATGGGGTTTACCCTGGTGAGTACCTTTACCGGAAAGCCTGTATTTTAGAGTTTGTAAGGCTGTTGCCACAAGTTGTCGAATTCCAGACCATAGAAAAAACCTGGAAATGGGGTACATCTAATGACACTTACCCTAAATATTTACCATCCGTTCTTTTGCTAGCCGACCAGATGTACAAAGTCAGGGAAGCACTGGGGGTTTTACCAAAGTACACTGTGGAGCCAGACAGAAATTAACCATAATATCATGTATTTCTTGTTGACCCCGCCTTGTGGTGGGGTTTTTAATTAGATGCAGTAATGAAATTTTGAAGAAATTCTGAGTGAATGCCCAAAAATTACGCACAAGTTCACCCTTCGGGTTCGGTAGTGACGCTCCTAACGTCGCTAACGCTACGCTATCGCAATCGACGGAAACCGCCAAGACTGCGACTACCTCATTAGATGATGTTGCCCCGAAAATCGTCTTTTTCCCCAGACTGCAATTAGCCTCACTGTGCGGTATTAGCGGCTCAACTCTTGACCGTTACCGCAATGACCTTATCGAAGCTCAAGTACCTAAATTTGAGTGGCAGTTTTACGGCGGTGGTTATGACCGGACATCAGCAGAGTGTGTGTGGCAATATACCCAGCTAATAAAGATGATGCGAGTAGCGATCGCAAAACAAATGATTTCATCTCACATGGAAGATTTTTGGAGAAATTATGCCCAGAAGAACAGGTAAAACTGGCGGCGAACAAGCCGCAGAACGAGGAACGCAAAGCCTGCAAGCGCAACTACAGCAAAAAGCCGACGAAGCAGGACTACTTGTAGCTGATAACTTTCAAGCCCAAATGCTTGTCACTGCTCTGACTTTCATACAACAAGGAAAACACGGGCCAAAGACATCCGCGATTCTTGAAGCGATGGGGACGGGCAGTACAGCCCCTTTAGAAGACTGGGGCAACCAGATACTCACCTGGAATCAGCCCGCTCTACTATCCTCAGCATCAGACTCCAGTGGTTGATATTGGTAGCAATCATCATGCAGCATCCAGAAGTTGACCACAGCCAAGCTGTCATCGGGTGGCAACCAGTTTATTCCACAAATGCCCAACCCAAAACACAGCAAGGCGAAACCTCATTTTTACTGTGGGGGATATGCATAGCGGTGACGGTGCTTGCCCTTGGTGCTAGTGGCGGCTTGCTGTGGAATAAAGCCCAAAAGTCCCAAGCCCAAGTAGACGCTGAGATTCAGCAGGCGTTAGTAAACCAAAGAGCGAGGATAACAGAATGCATAGCGCAGACGGAGCCAGCCAGTCAAAAAAGAACTGGACGCAGCAGCAGTCAGTAACCTTTGGGGATAACTACTATTCTCCTGTTAAACCCTTTGGCAGGAGACTTACAGTAGCAGGGGAAGGCATAACAGATAAAGAGCGCGACCAAGAACTAGCCAAGCTACAAAATATCGGTAACGCTTGGCAAGTAGTTGGTAAGCGGTTTGAGGTGCAAAAACAAATGCACAACGCTCACCAAAAGCAATTTGAAGCTATGGGAGCAGGCGTACTCTCAGCAACAGCACTCACCAATGCCTCTACTACTTGGAATAAATATCAAGTGGCAGTTGCCGATAATCGCGTTTCTCGCGCTGAGAAAAATACCGCGATCAAAGGCGTTTCCATTGAAGTCGAGCGCCTCAATGTCGAACTGGAGAAGAAGCGCGCCGGCCTTGAGAAAGCCAAGATGGACTTAGAACAGGCATTGACTGGCAATGCCCAGCAGCGACTCTCTATTGAGGCAGACAGAGAACTAGCAATGATTACTGGCACTTCTGTCACTGTGACTTTGCCTTCATTCATGCAGGGACTTTCGGGACTATTACAGCCAGTGGAAGATATTAAGTTTGATGATTAAGTACTGGACTGCCTTTTACACCTGTTCTTTCAGCAGTGCGATCGCGTGCGGTAGATTGTGCTTGATACTCAATTTACATTGGTTTGCAATCCTGGCTATGTCAGGTTTAGGAATATTTTTTTGGTGTTGGTGGAACGCCAATTTTGGCAGTTTACCCCCAATTTCTGATGGTGAAACAATCACCAAATTTGCAGTCATACCGACCGTTGTAGTGGGATGGATAATCGGCAGAATGTACGCGATTGGTTAGTAATCAGCGCCTCAGTTGCGTCTATTGGTGCGGGATTAGCTGCACCAATTTTTTTAATTCCTGGGGCGATTATTGCTGCTAGTATCTCCGGCTGGCTGCTGCGACAACTGAGGGGGCTACCCAGAAAATCAGATTTAGCCGCACAGGTACATCGCGAGCAATGGCGACAAGGGCTAGAAGCTCAATTCTCAGAGAAGTCTGGCGAACTTATTGCTACAGTTGAGCAACGCGATGCCGTGGTGCAGCAAAAAGCCCTAGAACTGCAAGCTAAGGAAAAAGGGCTAATTGAGTGGGAACAACAGCTAGTTATCGCAGAAGGCAAGCTAACTGCTGCATTGCAGCAGCAAGAGCAATATTATATTCAGCTCTTGGATGAGGTGGAAAAGGGCGCACTAGCTGAAATTCAAATGCGCGAGAACTCCATCCTCATGCTGCAACAAAAAATTATGGGGCTTGCCAACCGTCCCGACCCCAAACAAGGTTTTGCTGCTTGGGTGGCTCAAGTTTTGCTACAGGGATTAGAACAAAATGAAGTATTTTGCATTCTCAAAGGGTTTTACAAGCCTCCCGGATTGCGAGAAGTTTCGGTATGGGTAGAACTAAAACCAGGTACGCCCGCTAAAAAGCTGGAGAACATCTCTAAAGAAGTGGGAACCTGGGTCAAGTTTGGCGAACCTACTATCCTTTGGGATGCAGATGAATGCGTGTATGAATTTCAGTTCGCACCGCAAATCGATAGCTATGAAACTTCTTATGAAGTGCTGATTGATAATGAATCGGAATTGCCTGCAATTGCAGAACCAGATGACCCCAACTGGTTTATTAACACTGTCACAGACAGTAAGTCAGTTCACTTCATGATTCACGGGCCCAGTGGCGGTGGGAAGTCGGTACTGGTTGATAATCTGATGTGTGTGGGCGGGGACGAACTACAAGCTAAGACTGGCAAGAAAGTCCGCATCTTCATTATTGACCCCAAGTTCCCCGATTCTGAGTGGACTTATCGCGGTAAGCGTCTCAAGCCCCAGTATCGCCGTTGGGAACAATCGGTTGAAGGGGTGTTAGCGATGCAATCTGAGGTGAATGAGAGGCTTGATGTTGCAGCCGAGGCAGCTGAAGCAATTCCTTTGCACTTGTATGAAGACCCGGATTACATTTTGCCGTTGCCTGAGCGCGACATTGACTTTTGGGTCGTAGATGAAGCAGCAGCGCTACATACCCTTTACAAAGAGCAATGCTCAATGGCTTATCGGGGTGTACTGTGGGTAGGACGTTCAAGCTTAGTAAGGTGCATTCTAATTGGACAAAACCCCAATCCCAGCAACTACGGGTTACAAATTCCAGACCTCAACAACTGCACCCGTTTCTACTTGGGTATCACGGCACTAGAGGCGCTCGACCGATTCATCAAACCGCCACGGGAAATCAAAGCCAAACTCAAAGGACAAATATATGCGCGATTGCGAATGGTGAAAGCGAAAAAGCTGCAAGGTATCGCCGAACCACCAGAGCAATACTTTGCCCTTGTGGTTAAGGCGAACGAGCCACCCTTTGTCGCTCAACTTCCTCCACCTAAAGCCTATGCCTATGGCAATGGCGAGGCATCTCTAGGTGAGGAACAGGAAGATATTACCGACCTTGTAGAACGCGCCAGAGTCGAAGAATTAGAGCAAAATCTACGCGACCTTTTAGAATATGCCCGTAGCAAGGAAACCTGGGTTACAGGTAGTGAGTTCCGCCAAAACCGGAATCGTTACAAGCCCACGCAAACGGAAACAATCAACTCGTGGATTGAAGAACTCGAAGCGAGGGGATTTGGGGAGTGCGATCGCTCTAACCGAACGCTCAAGTACAGATATCCAGCATCGCCAGAGGAGAGGATATGAGAGTCCCGTTGCACCTAAACCTAACAGGGTTGCCACTGTCACCACTAAAGACTACTCCATCCGCTACGCCGACAACTGGGCAGAAATATCTAGAGAATGCAAGCGCCTCAACCATTACAAATGCTGCTACCCAAGCTGTCGTCGTAAGGCAGCCGAAACTCACCACGCACTGTATCTCGATAAATCTGGTGCGATCGCAGGTAGAGAAATCGCCGGAGTTCATATCTTTCCGTTGTGCGGCCAGCACCATGATGAAGCACATTGCAAAACCAACTGGGTGCGTTGCCCGAAGGGTTTGCCGCAGGCATCGCATTGCGATCCAGTTTTGAGTAACAGGAATACGACTAGGTTTTATTTGAAACTACGCCAAGGATGGCAAAATGCTAAGACTCAATCAAAAGCGGCTTGAACTTATAGCTTTATTACTGCAACAAGCCGGCGACTGCCACGATGATTTGTTAAAACAGATGCAAAGTACTTGGGGATTAACATTTGAAAAACTGAATCCTCACGAACTTTCACTGCTTTTAAGTCATTGTCTTGACTTGGTTTATGAGACAATACCTCATGCTGAATGCGACGAATCAGTAATAAATCTTGGCAGGAAAATGATTCAAATGTCTGTTCCTGAAAGTCTTGAATTGGCAGAGCTTTTGATTAACTGTCTCAAAGAGAGATATCAAGGGTGAGGCTGCTGCTCGGCAACAACGTGCATAGCGATCGCTTCAAGTTAAGTTTTGAAATTTTGAGTAAAGGAGTTAGCCAGTGCCTTATATCCTGAAATCTCATGATGAGGAAGACTCAAGCATTCCTGTCTTTTTCAGCAACAAAGAAGGTTGGTGGCAACTTGATTTAGAGCCAGAATGCTTCTACGCTTCCAAAGATGAAGCTTACGTAGACCGCATGTTTTTAAAGATGCAAGAAAGAGCGTGCAACTACAAACCCGTTTGCCCAATAACGATTTGCGAGTTGCACGAGAGCGATCGCCTCCACCTCCTGAAAAATTTTTCATCATGTAAATTAGGGCAGATTTAGGGCAGTATTTAATTTATCTCTCCAAAACTCTTACCCTTACTGAATTGTATCAATTTGTATTTACGTCCATAGAACGTGGCTTTTTGCCGTCTAGTAATGCACTAACGGTCATATCTCCCATTACATTAATTGCAGTGCGGCAGCGGTCTAGAAACCAGTCTACAGTCACCAACAAAGCTATATATTCTGTGGGCAAGCCAACGGAAGTAAACACCAAAGTCATTGTCACTAATCCGGCATTGGGAATACCTGCTGCGCCCACAGATGCAAAAATTGATGTCAACACAACAACTAACTGCTGTCCCAAATTTAGGTGTTGCCCAATCACTTGGGAAATATACAACGCAGACATCGCCTCATAAAGGGCAGTACCGTCATTATTAAAATTTGCACCAACCAACGCCCCCAAAGACGCTGAAGATTCTCTTAAGCCAACTTTTGTTTGCAAAACCTCAAAAGTGATGGGCATTGTCACTGTTGAGGAAGAAGTGGAAAAAGCAGTTAAAAAGGCATCTGCACCACCAGCTAGAAACTTGAGTGGGTTCACCCAAGAACCGATTTTGACTCTGGCAAGATAGTAGCAAGCTTGTAATGCCAGGGCCACCAGTACTGCTACGATGAATGCTGCCAAAGATTGGAAGGGGGCAAAGCCTTTTTCTGCAACGGTTTTAGCTACAATTCCAAAGACAGCGAAGGGCACTAAGGCAATCACCCAGTTGAGAATCCGGATTACAGACTCAAACAACATCCCGACGATATCCTCAACCGGCTGATATCCTGTTTTGCCTTGCGCGATTTGTTCTGATTTTAATCCCCGCAGGACTATACCAAAGCAAAGAGCAATAACAATCAGTTGAATGACATTATTATCAACTAAGGGCTTCAGGATAGCTTCTGGTACAGCATCTTTAAGCAATCCCCAAGGGTCAACTCCTCCACCTGTGATTTTTGCTTCTGGCTTGGCTAAAGTTCCCCATGTCCCCGGACGTAGAACGTTTGCTACTAAAAGTCCAATTAGTATAGCTGCTGTGGTGTTAGTTAACAGTAGCACCGCTAGTCGCCTTCCGGCTGTACCAGGAATATTCGTAGTCATGAAGGTATGCAGCACTGCTACTAGAATCAGTGGTGTAGCTAGGGCACGCAAAGCCTTCAGTACCAACTCAGCCGGAATTGCTAAATTGTTAATTAGAGCAGCGTTGCTTGGATTGGGATTGCCTGCACCAAGTGCAATTCCTAAACTGATTGCCAGTGCCAAGGCGATGACTATTTGTAACGTGAGAGGGATGCGCTGCCACCAAGGGCTAGCTTTGGTTTCAGGCGAATTATGGCTCTCTGTTTGACTCATTGCTGGATACTGGGTAACTGAACTGATGTAACTATTCAAACATCACTTTCGGAAGTGAAATTTTCGCAAACGAGTTAATCTAAGATCCCGTTGCTTAACAAAATCCTGCTCAAAGGGGTATTCGCCAGGGATGCTCCTAAAGATATAGTTGGCTTGTGCTTGGAGACGCATATGTCCTTTGTGCCATTACATATTCATAGTGACTACAGTTTGCTCGATGGGGCAAGTCAGTTACCAGAGTTAGTGGATCAAGCGATCGCACTGGGAATAAAAGCGATCGCTCTTACAGATCATGGTGTCATGTATGGTGCTGTCGAACTGATCAAAATCTGTCGCAGTAAAAATATTAAGCCAATTATTGGCAACGAAATGTATATAATTAACGGCGATATTGAAAAACAAGAACGCCGTCCCAAATATCATCAAGTTGTTTTAGCTAAAAATACTAAAGGTTATAAAAATTTAGTTAAGTTAACCACTATTTCTCACCTCAAAGGTGTACAAGGCAAAGGTATTTTTTCTCGTCCTTGCATCAATAAAGATTTACTTAAGCAATATCAAGAAGGCTTGATTGTCACCAGTGCTTGTTTGGGTGGAGAAATTCCCCAAGCAATTCTCAGTGGCAGACCAGACGCAGCTCGGAAAGTTGCTAAGTGGTATAAAGATGTATTTGGTGAAGATTATTATCTGGAAATTCAAGACCACGGTTCCCAAGAAGACAGAATTGTTAACGTTGAAATTATTAAAATTGCCAAAGAACTGGATATTAAATTTGTTGCTACCAATGATTCCCATTTTATTTCTTGTTTTGACGTTGAAGCCCACGATGCTTTGCTATGTATTCAAACTGGTAAACTAATTATTGAAGATAATCGAATGCGTTATAGCGGCACTGAATATCTTAAATCTACTGAAGAGATGCAGCTGCTATTTCGCGATCATTTGCCAGATGATGTCATTGCTGAAGCTATTGCTACTACCGAAGAAGTTGCTGATAAAGTCGAGCCTTACCATATCATGGGTGAGCCTCAGATTCCCACCCCTCCCATTCCTTCGGGTCACACTCCTGACACTTATGCAGAAGAAGTTGCTTGGCAAGGATTGTTAGAAAGATTAAATCGTAAATCCCGTAACGAAGTCGATCAAATTTACAAGGAAAGATTGGAATACGAACTTAAAATGCTTCAGCAGATGGGATTTTCCACATACTTTTTAGTTGTGTGGGACTACATCAAATTTGCCAGAGATAACAGTATTCCCGTTGGCCCCGGTCGAGGTTCAGCCGCTGGCTCATTGGTTGCCTATGCTATGCGAATTACCAATATCGATCCAGTGCATCATGGGTTACTATTTGAGCGATTCTTGAACCCCGAACGGAAATCTATGCCTGATATCGATACGGATTTCTGTATTGAAAAACGGGATAAAGTTATTGAGTATGTAACAGATAAATACGGTAAAGATAGAGTTGCCCAAATCATTACCTTTAACCGTCTGACTTCCAAAGCTGTTTTAAAAGATGTTGCCAGAGTATTGAATATTCCCTACGGGGAAGCTGACAAAATGGCGAAATTAATTCCTGTGGTGCGGGGTAAACCTACTAAACTTAAGGTGATGATTTCTGACGCAACTCCAGAACCAGAGTTTAAAGAAAAATATGATAATAACCCGCATGTTCGCCATTGGGTTGATATGGCAATGCGAATTGAAGGTACTAACAAGACTTTTGGTGTTCATGCAGCGGGTGTAGTGATTTCTGCCGAACCACTAGATGAAATTGTACCGTTACAGAGAAATAATGATGGCTCGGTGATTACCCAGTATTTTATGGAAGACCTGGAATCAATGGGCTTGTTAAAGATGGATTTTCTAGGTTTGCGGAACTTGACACTAATTCAAAAGACAATTGATTTAGTTGAACAAACTAAAGGTTATCGTATCGATCCAGATGAAATTACAGGTCAGGAAAGAAAAGCTCAGAAGATATTAGCCAAAGGCGAACATAGCACTTTGCCAAAAGATGTACAAAAATCTTATGAACTTTTAGAAGCTGGTGAGTTAGAAGGAATATTTCAATTAGAGTCTTCTGGAATGAAACAGATAGTACGAGATTTGAAACCTTCTAATATAGAAGATATTTCTTCAATTTTGGCACTTTATCGACCGGGCCCATTGGATGCAAAACTAATTCCTAAGTTTATTGACCGTAAGCATGGAAAGGAAGAAATAAAATATGAAACTCCTATTCTAGAACCAATATTGAATGAAACCTATGGAATTATGGTCTATCAAGAGCAAATTATGAAAATTGCTCAAGACATGGCTGGCTATTCTCTGGGACAAGCTGACTTGCTACGTCGCGCTATGGGGAAAAAGAAAGTTTCTGAAATGCAAAAGCAGCGAGAAAAATTTGTGGATGGCGCAGCGAAAAATGGGGTAAAAAAACAAATAGCTGAAGAACTCTTCGAGCAAATGTTGAAGTTTGCTGAATACTGCTTAAGTTATGACACAGAAGTATTGACGGTAGAATATGGCTTGATTCCCATTGGCGAGATTGTAAAAAAAGGCATTGAATGCACTGTGTACAGTGTTGATTGCAATGGCAATGTTTATACGCAACCAATTGCACAATGGCATAATCGTGGGCACCAAGAAATTTTTGAGTATTCTTTAGAAGATGGTTCGATAATTCGGGCAACAAAAGACCATAAATTTATGACTACTGATGGACAAATGCTGCCAATTGATGAAATATTTGAGCGGGGATTGGATTTGATGCAAGTGAAGGGATTACCAGAGTAAGCACTCCTACTTGCAAGCGAGGAGGGGCTTTTTTAATGAAGTTCTAATACTCGTGGCTGAAGCTTAAAGACTCATTTTTTAGTCTCAATTCCAATTATAACCCGCTAAACTGTTGGAGAAATAGTTTCAACTCAGTAGTTCTAGTGTTCAGGAAGTATATGCAAATAGCTAAGGTAATTGAGACCTACAATCAAGGAGCAGTGGATTATGAGTCGATTATGCTGCGTTACTGGAATATCGATCGCGAACCGCTTATTGCTTCTTTGCAGCTTCAGCCAGGACAAACTGTACTTGATGCGGCCGCAGGAACAGGTCTTAATTTTTCAGCCTACCCTGAAGGGGTGAGTGTCGTAGGTATCGATCTTTCAGAGAAAATGCTGGATGAAGCCCGTAAAAAGCATGTATCCGCAGACATCACTCTCAAAGTAACAGATCTGCAAAACCTGGATTTTCCTGATAATAGTTTTGATGCAGCAGCGTCGGGCTTTACCCTTTGTGTTGTTGCCGACCCAGTCCGCGCTCTTGAGGAGATTTTACGCGTTACTAAACCTGATGCTTTGATCGCCATTCTCGATTACTGCAAATCGCAAAACCCGGAGGTTCAAAAATGGCAGGAGTTAATATCTGATGCAGCTTTAGAATTAGGCTTCCCAACCGGTAAGATTAAGTGGAATGCATTGATGGATTACGACGAATTAATCTACAACAGTAAACTTCCGATTGAGGTGCTTCTGGACGAGCGTATAGAAAGCCCAAACCCATTCTCATGTGGTTGTCAATTATTGTTGAAAAACTTGAAAAGTTAAAAGTAACGCGATCGCATTCATGTAAGTTTTTGCAATCGAAGTACTGGATCGTCGTTATGATAATGCATTCCAACAGATCGAGACAGAACGGCAATATGAAGAGCAAGCGATCGCAAACAGTGAAAGTTAGGAATAGTCCAGACAATACTTAAGAGACTCACAACGCTTGCATAAGCAAGGTATGAGTTTAACACCCCGCAAGCACAGGTTTTAATGCTTACTTCAAACTACTGTTGAGCTTCTACCGGACGCTCATCAGGAACAAACTCTCCAGGAGTTGTTTCAATCGCTGGTTTGTTAACTTCAACACCAGGTATGGGCAGGTCAAAATTTGGACCTCTATGAATAATACGGCTACCAAAATAGATGTATGCAATCAGCAACAAGATGTAAGTAACCGTAAAACCTGTAAGGGATGCAAGAACATGACTAGCAGGAACATTGGAGGCGGAATCTATAGTGCGAATTTGTCGATAGAGTGTCCACGGCTGTCGCCCAACGCAACGCACAATCCAACCCGTATCAATTGCAATGAATCCTAGAGGAGCCGCAAACATCCAAGCACGCATCAGCCAACGCTGCTGAGTAATTTTCTCTGGCGAAAACTTGCTAAGTAGCCAGTAGATAACACTAACAAACATTAATCCGGCTAAGAAAAAACCAATACCAACCATGATGCGGAAAGAGTAGTATATGACACCAACCAGACGAGGACGATCTTCCGGTTTCCACTCTTTCAAACCCAGTACTGGCTCAGATAACTTTTCTTTGAATTCTAAAATGTATCCCAGTGCATTAGGAATATCAATTTCCCAGTCGTTTTTCTGTGCGTTATTGTTCGGTAACGCCAGCAGGCTCCAATCAGCAGACTCTCCAGCCGGAATTGTGTTCCACTGTGCCTCCATTGCTGCCAGTTTTTCAGGTTGATAGCGGTAGACTTGTTCAGCATTTAAATGCCCTACATAAATTTGTAAGGGAGCAACTAGGATTGCTGCTGCTAAAGCAATCTTAAAAGATTTAGAAAAGAACTCAGGATGGCGATTCCTGAGAATATACCAAGCACTAATTCCACCTACGACAAACAGAGATGTTTCTAGCGTTGCCAGGAACATATGCATAACGCTGTTCGCCATAAACGGGTTGAGGATCGCCTGAAAGTAATCGTGAACCACAAACTTACCATTGACCATCTCACCGCCAGCTGGTGTTTGCATCCAGGAACTCGCCGTCAAAATCCAAACTGTGGATAGGTTGGCACCAATCGCTACTAGAATCGTGGAAAGATAGTGAATGGTAGGATTGACACGCTCCCAGCCAAATAACATAATGCCAAGAAACGCCGCTTCTAGCATAAATGCCCAAGAAGCCTCAAACCCAATGACACTGCCAAAAAAGTTACCAACCGCCTCTGAAAAAGGTGCCCAGTTAGTACCAAACTGAAATTCCATTGGAATACCAGTTGCTACACCGACCCCAAAATTGAGGGCATACAGTTTAGCCCAAAAGCGAGCATTATAGTAATAGTCAGGATTACGGGTTTTCAACCACAATCCTTCGATGATGACTAAATAAATCCCCACGCCGGTTGTCAAGGTGGGCCAAAGCATATGGATACAAGCAGTCAGTGCAAACTGCATTCGTGACAGTACAACGGTATTTGAGAGAAATTCCATAATAAATTCTCTTGTCAAGTGGTGACGAGCAATCTTTCTCAAGATTAGTAAGCTGAACCGATCGCATCTTCATCTATCGTTAGGCTTATTGCTAAAAATTTCATTGAAATGTCTCAAACGTTGTTGCTGAGTTGCTAGCGAACTGGAAGGCAGATAATGAACTCTGCTCCCTCGCCAAGTTTTGAGGCACAAGAGATTGAACCACCATGTTTTTCGGTGATAATTTGGTAACTAATTGACAAGCCCATACCCGTTCCTTTGCCCACGGGTTTTGTGGTGAAGAAGGGATCGAATAAGCGTTGCCGAACAGACTCAAGCATACCCAGACCATTGTCTGTAATGCGGATTTCCACTTGATGAGCATTCACTTGTTCAGTGTGAATAGTAATGCTTGGGCTGGTCATTTTTCCTGGATTACTCACTAATGACTCCTCCAAAGCATCGATCGCATTACTCAACACATTCATAAACACCTGATTCAGTTCCCCTGCATAACATTCCACTAGGGGTAGGTTGCCATAATGTCTAATCGCCTCAATGCCAGGATGGTCTGATTTCGCTTTCAGGCGATGTTGCAGAATCATTAGGGTACTTTCAATACCGTCATGAATATTAACCGCTTTTCTCTCAGCTTCGTCCATGCGCGAAAAGGTTCTCAGGGAAGCAACAATTTTGCGAATCCGGTCTGCCCCAACCTGCATAGAAGACAGTAGCTTAGGCAGGTCTTCCAGCAGGAATTCCAGGTCAATAGCCTCCGCTTCTTCTTGAATTTCAGGATGAGGAGATGGATAATGTTTCTGATAAAGTTCCAGCAATCCCAACACATCTTGGGTGTAGTCGTTGGCATGGGTCAGGTTGCCAGAGATAAAATTGACCGGATTGTTGATTTCGTGGGCAACGCCAGCTACCAGTTGCCCTAAGCTGGACATTTTTTCAGTCTGCACAAGTTGAGACTGTGTTTGTTGTAGTTTGTGCAGGGATTGTTGAAGTTCTTCAGCTTTTTCTCGCTCTCGCGTTTGAGATGCTTGCAAAGCTGCGTTTTTAGCTTCTAGTTGTTGCAAGTAGGTTTGTAGGTTGGTGTAGAGACGGGCATTATCGATCGCAATCGAAATTTGCGCGATCAACAGACTCAGCACATTTACCCGTTCTGGGGTAAAAGCACCAGGAATGAGATGATTTTCCAGGTAAAGAAGACCAGTAAACTTGCCAGAGTGAATCAGCGGCAGACACAAAATCGATTTAGATTGGTGAGTAGTGACATAAGCATCTGCTGCAAAGCGCGAGTCTTTCACCGCATCATCTAAAACAAGATTTTCTCTGGTTCTTTCGACATAGTTGAATAAGGCAACTGGCAGTAAAAGTGAATTTGTCTCTTCCTGCGAGTTAACAACAACGTTAAGGTCTTTTCCTTCAACCATTCCCGCTGCTTCTAACATCCATTGATGCTCGTGCTTGGCAATAAAGTAACCTTGGACAGCGCCAGCATTTTCGATGGCAATTTTCATCATTTTTTCGAGCAGGCGAGTTAGCATTATTTCTTCTGACAGCACCTGTGAGGCTTTCATCACTGTCATCAAGTCGAGAAGGTGCGAGCCTCCAGTGGTTGTGGAGCTTGTTTGAGTCAGTTCTTTGTAATTTGTTTCAAGCTTTTGTGTGTTTGACGATCGCGTAATTAATTGCGGGTATTTCGATTCTAAATCTTTGACTTTAGCAACAGCCCCCCAACGCATATAGGCATAGTAAGCATCTGTCATGTAGGTTTTCGCAATGCTTCGTTTACCCCATGACAGATAGAATTTGGCTGCAAGTTCGTAAGCTAATGCTTCTTCGTTGATGTATTCGTTTTCTTTAGCAAGTGCGATCGCCTTATCATACATCTCAATTGCTTCTAATTTTTCGTCTAAAATCCGATGTCGTTCTGCCTCTACTAAATAGAATTTATGCAGATAATTCATTGGGGCATGATGCGCCCATTTTTGCATTTTTTCTTGATTAGCTCCTACTCTGTCAAGAATACCCTGTTGCTCTGATTGTGTAATATCGGCATATATCGCCAACCGCACTAGAGAATCGTAGAAATGGAAAAGCACAGAATCTATATGTCCTGTAGCTGTAGCCAGATAATTTTCTAATTGAGCGATATTTTCCAACGCTTGGGAGTAATCATCAAACCGATAACAAAGCTGAAGTTTGTGCGAGTATAAGAATTCAAGTGCTAATAGGTCGTTGCTTGAGTGGTGAAGTTGCAGCATTTTTTGTTCGTCATAAGCTTCACCCTTCAGCACACAGGGATTTTCAGCCTTGCCCAACAGGTTTAAGACGGCTTGCCAATGGATTTCGTGATAATTAAGAGCTGTTTTTTGCTTGATTTTATTAATAGCATCCCAATAGGTTGCCATTTCTCTTTCGACATAGGTTAGTTGCTTACCAGCCACATAGGACTGATAACAGTATTGAAATAGGCTACAGCTAGCATATTCTAAATCTCCGACTTCTAGTCCGCTAAAGTAAACCGAACGATAGGATTCTAAAATATTGTTGACATGTTCTTTCCAATGTAGGATTAGAAGATTTGCTATCTGGTTGGTTCTGATTTCTTTAGCATTCAATTTTAATCTAAGGCTCAAAGCTAATTGACCAAACTGATAGCCTTGCTCAATATCACCGACTACCCCGCATAGAAGAAAACCATAAAAGGCATAACCTATGGGAGATCCAGAAGCATTGCCATATTGGACAGATAAATTGACCTGTTTACACACCACTAAGGGAACTAGTTCTGTAGCCACAAAGTAGGTAATAGCAAATAGGCTTGACAGCAGCCTCAAAGCTGCCAGTTTATCCGGATCGGTCATTAAAGGTAAGTCGAGTAAGTCCGAAACTTTCTTTCCACTCAAAATTGATGCAGTTTCCTCTAATCCCCGTCCAATATCTGACGGGTTTGGCTGGTTGGGAAATTCTACCCCCAACAGCTTTAATACTTGCAGTCCCGTATTCAGCGCTTCCTTTAGTTTGTTCTGAGATGCATAAGCTTGAATCTGGACTTCATATACCTTCATTTTGTCCAGTAGCGTTTTAGCGCGATTTTGCACTACCTCAACAAACTTTTGCATTTCGTCAAAATTACCGCTTAAAAATGCTACCTCTGCCGCTTCTTCATGAAGCGCTAATGTCAGTTGATAGTGACTTTCCCAGCTATCAGATACTAACAATCCTAAACCTACTTGCAAATATTTGATAGCAGAATCGTGTGCTGTTGCTGCTTTTGCTCTTTGACCTGCTATCAAATTAAGTTCTGCTAGTTCATATTTTTCTATTTTATTTGTTAGTAAATCGGTACCATAATTGAGTTGGTTAACTAGAGCAAAGACATTTTCTCTGCGTGCTTCTTGCGTAGTATTTTGTAACAGTAATTGGCCAATTTTTAAGTGAGTTTCTTTTTTATCGTCGTCGGTAATTAAAGAATAAGCTGCTTGCTGTACTCTGTCATGTAAAAACTTGTAGTCAACCTTGATATCAGTTAAGGTAATACCACTTGATTCTTCTTGGCTAAATACCAAGGGAATTTTGTAATCTTGATTTAACGGCAGAATCAAACCAGCTTGCAGCGCCGACCACAATTGCGCCGCAGTTGTTAGAGGTGATGCTTCGTTAACAATCGCCAATACATCTAAGTTAAAAGTATTACCAATACAAGCCGCTAGTTTGAGAACTTCCTGCGTCTCTATTGATAGTTTGCGAATGTTTCTCGCAGTCAGTTCAACAACATTTAGGTCAGTAATACCAATTGCTTGAATATCTTGAATATCCCACTGCCAGACTCCTGAATGGAACTCGTAGGTTAACAAGTCTTCCTGATGCAAGGTTAAGAGCAGTTGCGTTAAGAAGAAGGGGTTCCCGCCAGTTTTGTGGAATAGTAATTCTGCAAGTTCCTCACTGCATTCTGCGTCATTCAAAGTATCGCCAATTAACACTTCTACATCCGTTAACTGCAAGGGTGACAGAACGATGTTATTTACCACTGTATCTGCTGTTTGAATTTTGTCCAAACTCATCATGAGTGGATGGGTGGGCGACACTTCGTTATCGCGGTATGCTCCGATTAATAATAGATATTGGCGATCGCTATCCGTCATCAATAGCTCAATTAAGTTCAGCGATGCCGAATCTGCCCACTGTAAGTCATCCAAGAAAACTACGAGAGGATGCTCTTGGGTTGTGAATACTCCAATGAATTGCCCAAAAACACGATTGAAACGATTTTGAGATTCTGTCGCACCCAGTTGTGTCACAGGTGGCTGAGTACCAATAATTAGTTCGACTTCTGGAATCACATCAATAATAACTTGCCCATTCTCCCCCAACGCAGTTAATAGTTTCTCTTTCCATGCTTGGATTTGGGCTTCGTTTTCAGTGAGTAATTGCTGAATTAATGATTGGAACGCCTGAATCAACGATGCATAGGGAATATTACGCTTGAACTGATCGAACTTACCTGCAATAAAATAACCCCTTGCACCCACAATCGGTTTATGAACTTCATTGACAACACTTGTCTTACCAATCCCCGAATAACCGGAAACGAGCATGAGTTCGCTGCTACCACCTGCCACACGCTCAAATGCAGCCATCAAAGTTGTAACTTCTACTTCGCGTCCGTAGAGCTTTTGCGGAATCAAAAAATGCCCAGATTTATCTCTTCTTCCTGGTACAAAATGTTCAATTTTGCCAGTCGTTTGCAGTTGAAACAAACATTCCTCTAAATCCGCTTTCAATCCCCAGGCGCTTTGATACCGTTGTTCTGCTGTTTTCGCTAATAGCTTTAAAATAATCGCACTAATCGCCTCTGGCACATCTTCCATCAAGCGACACACAGTTTCTTTGCAAGGTGCGGCGGGTATTTTAGCAATGTGACAGTGTACCAACTCCATCGGATCGGTAGCGTGAAACGGCAAAGTCCCCGTCAGCATTTCATACAAAGTGACACCCAACGAGTAGAAGTCACTGCGGTAATCGATTGCCCGGTTCATTCTGCCCGTTTGCTCAGGTGACATATAGGCAAGCGTACCTTCGAGTAAATTAGGATTGCTCAAGGTTGGATTTTCTTTATCAAGCCGTGAGGAGATACTGAAGTCAATCAGTTTAACTTCCCCAGAGCCGAGGTCAATTAAAATATTGTGCGGCTTAATATCTTTATGAATGATCTGTTGGGCGTGCAGCTCTCCTAATGTGTGTGCCAGATTAATCGCCACTTTGAGAAAAGTAATCAAGGTGGTTGTTTGAGTTGCAATTACTTCTTTAAGCAAGGAACCTGGAATGTCTTCCAAAATCAAAGCCAGACCGTGCTGATAATTTTTTAATTCATAAGGTTTAACAATGCCAGGAATTTGCAGAGGCTCAATGATTTGATATTCGTGGCGCAGTCGAGCAATGTCTTCCAGGGGTGGATGTTCGTCGAGGAGAGTTTTGACAATGACGGAGGCGTTATCGGTTTCTCGCCGTCCACGATAAATGATAGTTTTAGCTCCAGAGTGAAGGGTTTCGAGGAGTTTATAACCAGATAGAGTCGCTGTCATTATTTTCCCTTGCAATATAAGCATTCTTAATATGCCCATGCAAGTTTATATTTGTATCATTTAAAACAAAACTATGCATATTTTTACGAGACGTTACGAATAAGGGTAAAACTGACGAGGCTTTCATGAAGTGCAAACTAATCATGAAAAATCAACAAAGCTATGAGCGATCGCTTAGTCAGATTTTCGGAACTCACAATTTTGCTTTCTGTGCCGAATGACACTCTGACCACAATAAGTGCGATCGCCCAAATCATCGATGCTGATGCAGGTTACTGGAGCGATACAGCCGCCATATCGAAACAAGCCGAACTTGCGTTATGCTTTTCCCCTACACCCATCCAAGCGCAAGGGTTTCCTTTACAAGCCTGCCATTCACTACAGAGCCTATGGATTGAGAAAACGATTAGCAAATTTTAGAACTTCACCTAGATCTGTGTTGCCATCGCGATCGCTGTCCAGAAAAGTACTCAAGATAGAATTACCTCCTGGAGTGCCTGGTTTTGTAGCACCCATATTTAGCAAAACTAACACTGCCGAACTTAATGTTGGCAAAGCAGCCTGAATCACATTCGGACTGATGCCGCTTCTTTGAGAAACTGTTTGAACGATTTGCTGCTGCAACTGAGGTGATAGCAGAGATTGCAACCCAGATGCACCCATTGTGCCAGAACCAGCAAATCGATCAATAAGATTCTGTAGCTGACTACCACCTGGGGTTGACTGCTGCCTAAGGACAGGACTAAGCACACTGCCTAAAGCTGACATCACATTTTGCATTTGCGATGGCTGGATGCCTCGGCTGGTTGCCACTTGCTGAATCGAGTTTGTGATTGACTCTAGCTGAGTAAGACTTCCCTGCTGATTGGGATTGTTAATTGCACTCAGAACATCAAAGAAAATTCCCATTATTCATGTCCTCACTTAAGATTTATAGGGTAGTCAAAATAATTCGTAATTAAGTTTGTAATTACGAATTACCCTTCGGGTTCGGCAGTCCCCCATCGACGGGAACCGCCCTTCGGGTTCGTCACTTTGCCAGACGCTCGAGGACTCGCTAACGCTGCGCTAACGACGCAAAGCGCCAAGACGGCAAGTGACTCACCAAGACGGGGGCTGCCTCACGAACTACGAATTACGAATTATTCGATGGTACGCGAACGCTCAAGGAACGAATAATACTCAGCCAGCGATTGTCATCTGTGTAGTAACCTACTTCTGTGATGTAGTCGCGATCGCCCGCTGGAATTGCAATATGCTTATCTTGGTCATGCTCATCGCACAGATACTCTTGGATGCTGTGCGGCGGCTGATTGTCAATGTCGAGATTCGTCACATCGTGAACTCGCAGCACAAACCTACGTCCGCCTTGCCGTTGCACAGCTGCTTTGTAAGCATCTGGTATTTCCCAATAAACATAAGCATCCCTAGAGTTGCGAGGTACTAGAATAATTCGGCAGTCGTGCTTTATGGCTGGCTGACTCGCAGTTGTGCGATCGCCAACGGGTTCAGGCTGCCCTCTATCCCATAATGAACGGGCGGCCGTTCCCATTCCAGCTACTGCGGCTGCACCTCCTGCAATTGTGCTGCTGATTTGATTTGCTACATTGTTTGTTGTTGTAGATATATTGTCAACTCGCTGTGAGATGTGAGTTTCCGCACCAAATGCAGGTATGGTTGTACCGTCCGATGGTGTGGATGGAACTTCTACAGGAGCTGAACGAGCAAGTTTTAGCCAACGACCATCATCGGTGACGTAGCCTAATTCGGCGACATAGTTGCGATCGCTTTGATCGATGGGAATGTGCAAATCGGTAATTGACTCATCAATGTCAAACTGCCGATAACTGTCAGCAAGTCGTCGTTCTACGTCAATACCTGTAGTGTCGTAAACACGAAGCGCTAGCTTACGTCCACCCTGCCGTCGCAGCTGTGCTTTCCGTGCTTCTGGAACTTCCCAGTAAGCATAGACATCCCTAGAGTTACGAGGTACCAATATCACACGACTTTCATCTATTGTTACAGGGCGATCGCTCGCTAAAGGATGAGCTGCAATACCAGCTGCTGTTACTCCAGCAGCTGCGGCAGTTGGAATACTACCAACAGGTTCACAGGCAGGAACGCGCACGGGAGCCGAACGAGCAATTGGCTGCCAGCGATCGCCATTGCTAATGTAACCAAGCTCGACTATGTAATCACGATTGTCTACTGGGATCGGAATGTGCATGTCTTGCGCCCGTTCATCAACATCAAACTCTCTAATGCTGGGCGGCATTTGACCATCCATATCAATATCGGTGACATCGTAAAGACGCAATTTCCAATTACGTCCTAGCCGTTGCAAGTCTGCTCTCACCTCATTTGGAATTTCCCAGTAAGCATAAGCATTTCTGCAATCTCGGGGTGTAAGAACGATCCGACTTTCTGGGGTGCGGACAGGAGCAGAGGCAGGTGCGGCAACGGGAGTAGAACCTGAGGTTTCAGCGCGTCGCAGCAACCACCACAGCAATCCACCCAATACTAGTAACGGCAGTAATAACCACCAAGGGAATCCGCCCCTAGATTCAGTTGTTGTTCTAGTAGGAGTGGTTGCAGGTGAAGTTGTAGCTCTGGGTGAGGATGGGGTAGCAGGAGTGGCAATTGCATTTGCAACCCTCGCTTCTTCAATGATGGCTTGATTCTTGGGATCGGTGACGTAGCCTAAAAATGCCTTTGCCGCAGGACTGGGATTAGCTTTCTGGTAAGCATATCCCAAAGGTTGGGAGAATGGATAACGGGGATCGGTGGGAGGAACGTTGTGTAGGAGGATAATTTGCACATTGGGGTTGTTGATTGCTCGATCCGCGATCGCATATCCAATACCATCTGCTCCTAGTCTTGCGATCGTCGCTTCAGTATTGTCTTCTGATTTGACAACATTTGCACCCGTTTTAAATGGACTTTTCTGAAAAACAGGATAATTTTGAAATGATTGCCGCAAGTCACTATTTTCTGGACGGTCAATCAAGCGAATTGCTTGGGGAGAACCTCCAACTTGTGACCAATTGGTAATTTCACCCCGAAAGATTTTGGCAAACTGTTCAGAAGTCAGGCTTTTTTTATACGGATTGTCCTTGCCGACAATTACGGCAATCTTATTACGGGTAATGGGAGTACTGACAAGCCCTTGCGCTTTTTCAGCCTCCGTTAGCGATCGACCAATCGCAGCCAAATCAATTTTTCCATCCAACAATGTTTTTAAAGATGCATCCGTTCCGTCGTATGCCATCTTGACATCTGTCCCAGGAAACTTTGCTTTGAACTGCTCAGCTAGTGCCTGATTAATCTTTTCCATGCTAGTTGTGCCATCAATCCGCACATCTGTACCACTGGGGACAGATTGCGGTACAGGAAAAGAAGTACTGTTACCCGATGACTGGGCGATCGCAGGACGAACAATAAAAGAGACTGCTACAGGGGTAGAAGCAGCAGTCAAGGTAAATAAAATTGCTACTGATGCCAGTGATTGTTGTTGACGAAACATTTTACAAATATGCTTCCTCATAGTAAAAGACCCCCACATACAACAGATGGAGGGAGGCAGATAAAGTACCAGTAATAACCGAATAATTAACTTACGAGCCAAGGTAAAACCACCTTAATTTTCGCTATTCACTTGCTGATTAATTCCTCCTTTAGGTAGAAATTATTGGAGACAGAAAGTGAGTCAGCCCCGTCTTGGTGGTGATGCAGTTCGGTGAGTCCAGTACTGCAAAGAGAAGTGGTGAGTAGGGAGTGGGCAAAAGACTAATTTCATACTTGGTGCTGTACGAAGTTCATAGCCACCGCCTTGTGACATTGCTTGAGAAGAGTGTTCGGCAATTCTGCTTCAAAGTATGGACAAATTCCTATTTTATGGTACAATTGTACTATAAAATAGATATTCGGTAAGTATGTGATGCCAACTTTGCAAGGCAACGCCTAAAGTTTGGAGTAGTTGAACGTTCATATTACCAACTTGATAACTGCAAATAATACCGCATAAGATTTATCTTGCATATTTCAATTTTCTCAATTAATTTACATCAAAATTAAGGCCTAGTTATTGTGAGTTTACTCTTCAATTCATATTTGTAGGAATTCTTCATTGAAGATAGTTCTACTTTAGCAAACTTGGCTTTCAACTAGTCCTGACCATTATATAGAAGGTGACAAAATGGCAAGTAATCAAATTTCTCTGCTAGAACTTATCAAAATTTTTGCAGAATATCGCAACTACATAATCGTTAACGTCAAGCATTTACAAGAAAATTATCAAAGAACAAGTATTAAACGAATTCAAGGTGTAAGAGATGAAAATGGGGAAATAATCCAGCCTTGGTTGCGGACAGAATATATGGATAAAGCTGAATATGTTGGCATGGGAGAGTTTAAGTTCAATCGCAACAACGCCACCATCAATATGCTTGTCAGACGTAAAGTCAAACTTGTAAAGCTTGAAGATAAAACCCCAATTCTTGAGATTGCAGGTCTATTGGTAAATGACCTAAATACCTTTAATAACTACACGATTGTGAGTGATGGTAAAATAAATGTAAATTCCTTACAAGTCAAGATTAGTAGTAAAAAGCTTTTTGAATTGCTCAAAACAAAAGGTGTATTGGATGCAGATAAATTTGACTTTCGTTCTGAATACACTATTCGGTTAGATAATTTACCGCTAATACCTATCAATCAATGTTACAGCACCATCGATGGCTTATTCTATCAGTTAGCAGAAATAAAAGCCCTATCTAGTATTATTTCTGCTCATTTAAAAGGGCAATCAGATGTGTTTGTGCGATCGCAGATAGATGAGTTACAAACTCACTATCTCTCCAAAAATATTTACACAAACTTCCCCACAACCAACGAATACATCAATATTCAAGAGGCTTTAGCTAACGGTACTATTGACTCACGAGTAAGCTATAAAATTGATATTGGCAGTCAAGCAATCCTCAATCTCAGTAAGTTACCTTCTGCCAACAAATTCCTCGATAGGATGTATCGAGTTTACGATCGAGAAACTGGAAAAATTTTCACTAAACCTCGTTTTGAGATGGCATTCAATGAAAATATTGCTTTTAGGCACAAGCTACTGTCATCTCGCATCAATATAACGAAAGTAGATGAGTTGATGAAACCAATTTTTGACGACTTTCTTGGACTTGATGAGAATGGTATTGTTGCTAGTATACTGACAAAAGTTGGTGCTGATAGTTTAATCCAAGTGTTGCAAGATAAACACTCTGGTAAGTATATTGACAAAGAGGAAATGGTTGCAGCATTGATAGCGACCAGTACCAAGCTAGAAGAATATGTAGAAACAATCTATCGAGAAAGAATTTCTCCCTTGGTATTTTATATTGGTGCAACTGGAAAATTACCAGATGAGATTGCAGTACCAGGCATTACAGCTAAGGAACTTGCTGCTCGATATCCCAATTTACAGTTTTCTAAAGATGAGCAAGAAGGCACATTTTTTGAAGTTGGCGATAGCATTATTAGCGTGTACGCTCAGACTGAGTATTACAGCAAACCTCTTGCTATTGGTGTAGAAGAGTAACATACTCCTACACAAATGCTAAGGATGACTGTCTAGTTGAAAAAGTGGGAATTTCATATCCCCTTAAATCCCATATTAGTTTCTACCTGTTGTTCTGCTGGAATGGAATTAACCTTGCCAAACGCAACTCTGCTATTCGTCTGACGCAAAATGCCAACTTGACTCAAGAAGATGCCAACTAAAATAACGCTGCCACCGACGTATTGAGCTAGAGTAGGAGCTTCGCCTAAAATTAAATAAGCTGCCATAATGCCTGCGATTGGTGTAAATGAGGCAACTAAGGAAGCCACAGATACAGTGGCAGTTTTCAAGCCTTTAATCCAAAATGACTGGCCTACCACCACAATCAATCCACCATAAAGGAACATCCACTGCCACAGGAATGGTGAGAGTACATCAGCAAAATGGTCGCTGCCATAAAGTATCAAAGCAATGCAGAAAAAGATTACTGTTCCTAGTGCAGTACGAAAGATACTGTAAATTCCTAAAGGGATCTGGGAGAGGTGTTTTTTGCCAATAATTGTGGAAACAGCTACAGCCACAGATCCTGCTGCTACCAGAAGTTCCCCTAAGCCCAAGTGCAAGCCTCCCATATTCATCATGGCTGACTCTGGAGGCTGAAGGAGAATAGTTAAGGTAACGCCAACAAAAGCAGCAACTGCCCCCATAAATTCCCAAACGCCTACCCTTTCTTTCAACAACCAGACTGATAAAGCCAGAGTTAGAGGCGGTTCCAAGCGTCCTACCAAAATGACATTATTCACCCCTGTAAGTGCCAGTGCCTGGAAAATTAAGCCAGGGGCCAGCGCTCCTGATAAGATTGCTACTGCTGTTAGATTGACCCAATCCTTCCTTGATAGTTGTTTCAAAGTAGCTTTATTCCACTGTCGCCAATAGATTAAAATCAGAACTATTAAGGCGCATATGTTTCCTACGAACAAAACATTACACAAAGAAATTGGGTTGCGATCGCCTATGAAGTGTTGGGCACCAATTTCTGTAAGCTTGCGAGTGATTGCGCTAGAAGCGCCAAAAATTAGCATTGCTAGCCAGAGATATGTTTGTCCGGAAATTTTAGGGATTAGGCGATGTGGTCTTCTGGGTTTAGTCACAATAGCACCACTACAATGAAGGCATTGCTCATTATACTAAGTTGCCTTTATTGAGTTTAGTTATAATGAGGTATTGCTGAGAAAATACTTAAATTATCATGTGAGTTTGAGCTACCATTATTCCCTGAAAAAATGCTGAGAATTAACTGAATTTAATTAAGGGATAAATTCATGAAAATTATGACTGAGTTTCAATAAACTCTCACTCCCAACTGAGATAGTTTGGGTGTCTAGGATAACTCAAGCATCAGGAGTCAAAATGAAACTCGCACCCTTAATCGCAACTGTTACTTTGACCGGTTTTTTAACGGTTTGGGACGCACCATTGAAAGTAATTAATCCTTCATTGGTTCAGGCATCAGCTCAAGAATTATCTGTACAACAGAAAATAGAATTACTGACTAAAAGTAAGGGTCAGATTGGTAGTGGCGATCAGTTGCGCCGTTTCTTTTTCGGGGATTTAGAGCCAATCGGTATCCAAGCAGGTGGAGCAGGTCATGTGGTTAATCTTTATAACAAAGCCAACAATGTCACTTTTTCTTACTGTTCAACTTATGATGTGATTGTTGCTATTAAAAAAGGTAAAGTGACTAAGTTTGAACCCAATGAAGTGAAATAACTTCAAGAAAGAATTAAGTAATAGTCTTCCCAGGTTTGATAATTTTGAGCCTGGGAAAAGTAATAGTCAATTTTATAACCAAGAACGTATCGCACGCAACAGATAAATTCTGTAACGTTTGCATATCGGTTTTCTTATTTTTAACAAGGTTTTATATTGATTCCTTGCCAATTTTAGATTTTTCTGTCAAAACTTTAGGCGTAAAATATTCTTGAGCATGAGAGAAATAATTGCTAGATTCATTTTTATCAGCTACACCATTTACTACTAAACCTAAAACTTTATAACTAGATTGCTCTAACATCTGTTGAGCAGCATTGGCACTGCTAGAATCAATAACTTCAGGTCGAGCTACTAATAAAATCCCATCCGTCATTTGGCTGACAGTCAGAGCATCGGCTGCAAGAAGGAGTGGGGGAGCATCAATAATTACAAAGTCATAGCGAGATGAAAAATCCTCAATTAGTAATGTCATGCGTTTTGAATCAAGCAGGGCTAATGGATTAGGTGGTCTAACTCCCGCAGTTATCACATCTAGATTCGGCATTACATTACATGCAGCATTATTGAACTTAGCCTGACCAACAAGTACTTCACTCAAACCAACTGCATTATTTATTTGCCACAAATAATGTTGGGTAGGCATTCGCATATCTGCATCAACAAGTAAAACTTTACGCCCTAGTTGAGCGATCGCAGCTGCCAAATTAGCTGAGACTGTAGACTTACCTTCTTTAGGAACCGCACTAGTTACTACAATAGTTTTTAGTATTTTGTCTGAACTCAAAAATTTCAGATTAGCTTGAATCATCCGGTACATTTCACTAATTAGAGACTGAGGCATGTCTCTCACATGAACTACTGAAGATATTGACTCTTTATCAAGATGAGTGGAGCTAATTTTATGAGTAAACAAAGGAATAATTCCCAGTAATGTATATCCAAATACCTCTTTTATGTCCTTGAGTGTTTTGAGAGAACTATCTCTCATTTCTAGAAACAGAACAGTGCTTGTAGACAAAAATAAACCTAACATTACACCAAGCCCTAAAATGATAGGTTTTTGCCCCAACAATGGCTTTTCCGGAACCAAAGCCTTAGCAACGATCCGGGCATTGGCTGTATTCTTATTTTCTGCAACTTGTAATTCTTGAACCTTTTTCAATAAAGTTTGATAAGTAGATTGCGCGACTTCAAGCTTACGTTCTAACTCTCTTTGATTTTGTACTAACTTCGGTATAACTTTTACCCGTTGTTGGTAAGCAGTTCGGGAATTATACAAAGAGGAGAGTTTTTGGCTCAAGCTTAGCCGCTGCACATCTGATTGCAAAAAGTCTTTAATCAGGTTTTGTCGAAGTTCTCCAATTTGCAATAATCCTTGTGGGACTTTTGTTTGAGTGCCAATGGTTTGTTCAATTTGCTTTTGGAGGAGGGTTTGTAAATTAGCTTTCTTTGCTTCTAGATCGACAATTATGGGATTATCATCTAAAAAACGACTGCGTTGAATTGCTAACTGTCGGTCTGTATCTTGAATTTGGGCAAGAACTCCCTGCACCGCAGGCGACTGGCTAAGGCTACTGACAGCACTTGCCATTTGCAAATTTAGACCTACTTTCTGCCGAAGTTCATTAGTCTGGGTATTTGCCTCCTGCAATTCAGCCTTCAGAGTATTAATCTGGCTGTCTAAATTCCCAATAATTTCAACTGCTGACTTTGCTTCTTCTGATAGGTCTACAATATTATATTTCTCTTTAAATCTACGTAGTGCTACTTCTGCAGCACTAACATCTGCTTGAATTTTTGGTAGCTGTATGGCCATTAATTCACGAGTTGCTACCGCTTCAGAACGACTTGTAATGATATCATTATTTAAATAAAGATTCATTACTTTGTTGACTACTGCTGCTGCTTCTTTAGGATTGCGGCTTTTATGAGTAATTTGTAATACGTCTGTGCCACCGATAATTTTTAGACTCAAGGCTTTTTCTAATTCTTCAACTTTTAAAGATTCACCTTTGTTGTTTTTGAGTTCTAGTTCGTTAATTATCCTCTGCAAGAAAGCAGGAGAAGAAATAACTTCTATTTGACTACTGATAGGATTTTGAGTTGATACTAGTGGTCTCAAATCTCCTGTTTCTGCTCCTTCAGAGTTACTAGGCAAGAGATTAGAACCTACTAGGTTAAAGGAGGGGCTTCTAAATAATAGTTTTCCTTCTGCTTCATAGGATGGCTTTAGTAAGGTTGTAGCTAAGGCACTGAGAGTAACTGTAGCTGCAAAGATACTGGCAGCAGGTAGCCACCGTCGTTTCAAGCTCAACCAATATCTGCTAAAATCTAAATCGATTGATTCTCTAGATTCCATAGATTCTTCTAACATCAATATTTAAAAGTACAAGTTTGAAGTTAAAAATAAATATTGAATTAAATATCAAGTCTTTAAATTTCTATATTTTAAAAATCTTTACATTACTATACCATAGCTAGGCTTTAAAAGCCTAAAATTATTTATAAACTTGGGATTAACCCGTGCTGAAATTTTAAATATTATTTGCGGTTGGGAGCGTTATCAAAAGCACGAGCGATCGCATTCCATGCCAACTTGCGCTGCATTTGAGCATCAAGGGGTAGAGGACGAACTGGAGCGCGATCGGATCTCGGTTGAGATTCGCTGACGTAAGTATAGCGATCGCTCAGTCCCCACGTGATTACAGCAATAACTGCTTGTTCGTCGAGGGCGGTTGAAAGATAATCTTCGTAGACCCCAGCGATCGTGCGATCGCGCACTTTTAAGTCTGTAGGCAGCCTTTTATCAGCTACATCCATTTCTGTAATCATAATCTTTAATCCCATACTGGCTACATCCTGAAGAAATTTTCGTAGCTTGCTTGGGTTAAATTTATTCTCACCAGGTGACAAGTGAGCTTGAATACCAAGGGCATGAATCGGTGTACCCTTATCCCGTAAATCCTCTAGTAATTTTAGTACCGCCGTTCTTTTTGCTTCCTGTTCAGGGGTGTCATAATCCAAACCAAAATCGTTGTAAACTAATAGTGCATCAGGGTCAGCCGCAGCAGTGAGATGAAAAGCTAAGTCAATATAATTTTTTCCTAACATCTTTAACCAAGGAGTAATTCTCAAACCGTCATATCTGCCATCTTCCGGTTTAATCGCTTCATTTACTACATCCCAAGAATGAATTTTTCCAGCGTAGCGTTTTACAACTGTTTGAATGTGGTTCTCTAATAGTCGTGCTGCGTTGTGGCTATTCACTGTTTTCCTAAACCATGTGGGTAAGGAGTCATGCCAGACTAAAGTGTGACCGCGCAACAACTGGTTGTGAGTTGCTGCAAAGTTAGCCATCCAGTCTGGTGCGCTAAAATCAAAACGATCTGCACTGGGACGAAGTGTTGTATTGCCGGCAGCCCACTTAAATTCCCATTCAGGCACGAGTACACTACAGTTGTGGACTATGGCAGCAGCATATGAAGCATTTGATAAGAGATCTATCTGCCGAGTCGCTGCCCCATAAATTAGTCCTTTCTTCGCAGCACGTTCTTTTAAGGAAAATCCCTCAGTAATTATAAAATTCCTGTTGGGATTATCAAGCGCTTGTATCTGCTGATTTTGATAAGCAGCTTTACTCATTGCTACAGCACTCATAGTTGCTAAACTACCTAAGCTGAATAAAAAACTGCGTCTGCCAATTAATCTACGCCTTTGATTCATAAAGACTGTATTTTTTTGTGCGTGTCAATACTAAGTTATAGACATCGATCAAAGAATTCAGATAATTTTTAATATCGTATGGCATCACACGTTCTCTTGCAGTTTTTCCCATTATCAACCTTAATTCATCATTAGTAATTAGAGATAGGATTGCTGCTGATAACTGTTGAATATCACCAGGTTTAACCAGCAAACCATTCTCATTAGAAACTATTAGCTCAGGAATTCCTCCAACTGGTGTACTAATTACAGGCAATCCCCAACTCATTGCTTCAAGTATTGCCATCGGCAAACCTTCATTGTAAGAGGGCAATAAAAATACATCCGCTTTAGCTAACAGTTTGTCTCGTTCTTCTGAGTTTACCCAACCTGCAAAAGTAATATGTTCTGTAAGATTTAGATTCTCAACTAATTTGCGCCCTTGTTCTATATCTCCATCTCCGGCGATAATTAGCTTTGCGCGGTTTTTTTGCTCAGCAGGTAGGTTAGCAAACGCCTCAATTAAATCAAATGTTCCCTTGCGTTGACCAACACGCCCGCAAAAGAGTAGAGTCACTCGATCGGCATTCATCCGTTGAGGAATTTCTACAGGTAATTCGGCAGGATTAGGTAAGACAAAAACTTGTTGTGGGTTTAAACCTAGATTTAAAACGTAGTACTCTTTCCAAGTTTTTGATAAAACAATCAAACCATTGCAACGACGAAATATACTGCTCAACAATTGCTTTGCCCATTCAGGAAGTCGAGAGTAAGTAAGATGAAATTCGGCTCCATGAGCGTGTAACAATACTGGCTTGCGAAACAGAAAAGCAATCAAGGCAAGAATGGATTTTCTTAAAATGTTAGCACGCTCTGAAATCTGAAGATATATAATATCTGTTTGCTCAAATATCAATTTCCACAAAAACTTTCCTAAAGCTTGACAAAATATTATCAATCTATGTGCTATTGAACCTTCATCATGGCTGGTAATATGCTGAATTTCGATATTAGTAGGAGCGTGTTTAATTATGAGTTTTTCAAAGGTTGCAATTCCACCATTCTGCTCTAAACTAGAGCCAATCATAAGAATTTTGAGTATCGTCATTTTTACTACGCCCATAAATAAAATTTATATCTTCAATATTTGAATACCTTTTCAAGCCCTGTGTTGAGGAAACTGATTCGGTTAAGACTTCATCTTTAAATCTTCCTATAGTTTCCTCCTCAGAAAGGGATTGCTAATACTATCTGATGACTATTTCTAATGGATACTTAGAGTTTGATATCTACACCATCCTAAGGTGGGGATAAAATTGTCCACCTAGCTATCCACTCGATAGTAGCGTGCAGATAGTTTAGGTGTTAGGTCAGATTTAAATTTATATATTTATTCAAGTCAGTACTTAGTACTTAGTTGACAGACTGTTGGAGATTATGGATTATGGCTAAATAAAATTTCTGTCTAATCTTGTATAAATTCAACCTTATTAAAAAGTTTTTTACTTTTTTGTATTGGTCTTAAAGATTCTATTTGCAATGATAAAGTAATTGCTATATAAAGCACCCAAGTAATTCGATTTGATTCTAGTAAAGTAGATTCAGTCAGGTTACTCAATACTATATAAGTCAAATACAATAATGGCCAAAACGCTTCTGCTGTATTACTAATACGTACTAACGTCATTGCTTTGATATAAGCACGTAAAAATCCCAACATAAATATCAATAATCCGACTAGTCCCAAATCGAGGCAAATAGCTAAAAAACCATTGTGAGGATGTGTTGCTGGCCATCCTGCTGCACGCCAAATATAAGCAGATTCTCCATTTAAGCCTTGCCAAAATCCACCAAAGCCATAGCCTAGCCAAGGTTGTTTCTGGATCATCTCTATTACTAATGGCCACAAATCTGTTCTACCAGTCAATGTTGCATCTTTACCTATGGCACTAAATAAAGCTTCAGCATTACTACTCAAGAAGAAATATAAACCTTCACCTATAGTTGCTATACCAACTAACGACGGTATCATAATTAGATATGACCATCGAAAAGTTTGAAAAAGGTAAAATGCAAATATCATTATTATCAAGGTAACTAGAGCCGAGCTTGAAGCCGAACGCAATAACAAAAACAACGACAAAGCAAAGCTACCCCATATAAATAAACGTTTATTTTTAACATTATGACCAAGAAGCAAAAAAATGATACTACTAATTACCATCCTTGCACCAAGTGCATTTTTATGATGGAATACTCCCCGCCACTTCCCTTGATGAATACCACCCATAACTCCATATTTGGGCAAGACCACAGCAAATATAAAGCTCAGTACTATTTGTATACTAAATGCCAAAGCTAGCAACTGTAATTGCTGTTTTAAAGTGTAGCGTGTGGCTAAATAAATTCCAAATAAGCTCGAACCAAATACAGTAAAGCTATCCTTAATAGTTGTCGCTGGCGCAAAAGACCAAAGAATAGATAAGGTAGGTAGTAAGACTATGAGACTAATTATAAAGCGGTCTTGACTCAAGACATAAACTGTTTTCCGCCACCGCAAAACTAGTAGAAAAAAAGTAACTATATAAAGAAATAAATTAATAATCCGAATTAAAGAACTATCAAAATCCACAAACTCGCTTTCTTGCGCTCCTCCTGAGAGAACAAGATATAAAATAGCTCCTGAATATACTAGTAACCCTGTGATTGTGAAGGCTAGTTCCGCAACGATCGCCAGCTTTCTCATAAATTGACTAAATTATATTTTTGCTTTTTATTGATTACATTATGATAGATTTCTACTGTTTGAGCAGCAATATTCGACCAATTTAAATCTTGCTGACAGCGGGCTAATGCCGCAGTTTGCATCCGCTGTTGTAAATTGCGATCGCTCAATAAATGAATAATAGCATCAGCTAAGGCGCGAACATTACGCGGTGGGACTAGCAATCCATCTTTTTCATGTTTAATCATCTCAGACAAACCGCCGATATCAGAAGCTATGACTGGCGTTCCCATCCCATAGGCGATCGCCGCTACACCACTTTGCGATGCTTCAATATAGGGTAAGACTAATGCTGTACTGCGTTGAAACAAATCGACTATTTCTTTGTCCTGGATATAGCGATTCAAAATTTCGTAACGTTTCTCATTGCAGCCATTAGGGAAATACTGCTGTAAATTTTCTCCACGTCCGGCAATAATTAGCTTCACCTCTGGAATATGTTCTGCAACTAATGGCATTGCTTCCAGCAGGTATTTTAAGCCTTTATAAGGCCAAATCCGCCCTAAAAATAGCAATGTATAAGGTTCGCGCGCGACATCATTACTAACTCCCAATTTTTGATATAAGCTTCCCAGTTCTCCGTGAGGAAGGACACTGACTCGTTGTTCTGATATAGATAATTGTTGAAGCAACGCATTCTTAAGTAAGTCAGCATGAACTATTAACTGCTGAGAACGATGAAATACGATCTGGCGAGTATATTCTGAACCAAACACGTTTTGACGATCCCCTGGATGGCGAAAAACGTCATGTATTGTTGTTACTAAAGGAGGCATTTTATTGAGCAACAGCGTCAAGTCAAACCAGGGATCGTTCGTTTCTTGGATATGCAAAACCTCAGGTGAACTTGCTCGAATAATATGCATCATTTTATGCATAGCATTTAGGTTACGTGGATCGCGGATGCGTGGTTTTTCAAAATTACGTATATGTATGCGTGAATCGAGAACATCTTTACACTGGACGGACACTTTTTCAGGATGAATTAGGGTTAGTTCAACATAATTAGCTAAAGCATTTGCTAATTGAACGGTGTATTCATAAAAACAAAAATGTAACAACGATACTTTCATCATAATTATAATTTTTTGCCTAAAACTTGATTTCAATTTTTAGTCATTTATTTTTTTGAGTTTATCGCTGTTTAATTGAATGCAATTTATGGGATATTTTTTCCCAAACAACGCTAAAACCCCCAACAGCATAAACCCCTAAAATACTAGTGATTAAGGTGTAAGCCAAGGTAGCGCTCAGCATAGTAACTAAAATATTTTGACTAAAATTGTGTAGTCCCACAAAGATAGTTACCATTAAAAAGCTAACTAAAATTGGACGACGTGTAGTATGCCATAAATTTAGATAAAAAAGCCGTTTATATACATTATAAATATATATAGTACAACTTATAATTTGTGTAATAAGCACTGAAAATGCAGCACCATTTAATTGATATTTAGGAACCAATAATATACTGAGCAAAGCACCTAATACAGTTGTTGTCAATACTTCTATTAGGTTAACTCGCTCAAACCCATTTGCCACTAATACATAGCTTAATGGACGGCTAAAGGCTGATGTCAGCAGACCAATTGCAATTATATTAAGTGCTAAAGCTGCTTGGGCAAAGTTACCATCTTTATATAGAAGGATAAGTAAATCTTGCCCAATAAAAAATATACCGATAATGAATGGTAAGACAACAATCAGCAAAATTTCAGCTGCTCTTTCTGCTAATTTTTGTTGCTGTTCGCGACCTAAACTAACAGCCTTTGACATACTAGGAAATAAACCTATTATCAGACTATAAGAAATAATTTGAAAAGGTTGCATCAATTGTCCAACCGCGCCATAAAGCCCTACCACTATCTCACCTCCTAATAAAGATAAGATGAGAACCTGCATTCTATCCTTCAATACAGATATGCCCTCAATTACTATAAATGTACCTACATCCTTTGTGGACTTCCACATAAAGTTCCAATCAAATTGAAATTTATATTTTACAAATCGCGATATTAAACCCCATTCAATTAATAAAATTAGAGTTTCTGAAATAACCATGAGCGCACATACAAAGTTAATGTCATATTTTAGATTCATTCCCCAGATCATTAACAGTAAGCGCAGAATGTAAACTGGCACCGTACTAATGGCTATTAAGTGCATCTTCTCTTGTGCCTGAAAAATAGCCTCGGTAATATTAGAAAGTGAGAAGGGGATAATTGTTAAACCCATCACGTAGCATACAGTCGAGGTATCGGGACTGTAGGGTAAGGCAAACACTAAAACCGCTAAGACTGCATAGCCAATGATGCCGAATAATAACTGCAATAAACTTCCACTAACCAAATAAAGTGGTGTTTCGTGAGGATTGCGTGCTAGCTCTCTGGTAAATAGTGTCTTGAATCCCTGCGAAGCTATAGACATGAACACAAAATAATAGCTGAAGGCAAGCATATACTGCCCCAGTTCGTATGGCCCTAAAATCCGAGCGATAGATGCAACTAAAACAAAAGTCGTAATACTTTGTGTTAGACGATTAACTAATAATGCAAAAGAATTTCCTACTAGTTTGCTTCCTAGTTTGCTTCGCTTTGACATTAGTAATAGACCTTTTTATCTATGATATATCTTCGAGAAAGCCTGAAATTAACTCAGATGAACTTACCTTGAAAAGAATGAAAACCAAGCTTTACAAAATTTACTTTATTAAAAAGGAGTAGGAAATATTAGCTTTGTTAATGCCCATTCTTAAAACCGGAAGAAGGCTAAACTAATATAATTCATAACTGCTCTAAACAAAACTTTAATTTTTCAGCCAACTCTTTAACAGAAGCTTCTCTTAACACACTATAATGATCGCCAGCAATACTATGAATTTTTAAGCCTCCACTCACCAAATCACCCCAGCCCAAGTCAAGCTGCTCGCCAAACTTCACAGGCTGCAACTTGGAACGAAAAAGAGTAACTGTACCAGGATACACTTGAGGTTGATAATTTTTCTTAGCTTGCCAATTGGTTTCTAAAACCCTAAAATCATAGCTGGTGTCAGACAACTCATTAATCAGTACATCCTTGTAATTTCCACCCTTAATACGCCACTGCACCCAGTTTTTGACATACTTCAGCCTCTGTTGAGGTTTCAGTTGCTTAAGGTTACTCAAATGAACCCTTAGAAATTTAGTAATTGATGAGCGAGTTGGTTGCAAAGTTGGAGAACTAACATCAAACAAGCCTAGCAAAGCTACCTTCTGACCTTGAGCATGGAGTTGCTGAGCCATCTCGAATGCGACAACTCCACCAAACGAATAACCTGCCAGAAAGTAAGGGCCATTTTGCTGAATTGTGCGAATCTCTTGAATGTAGTGGTTCGCCATGTCTTCTATACACGTTAAAGGCTGTTGTTTTTCAGTTAGTCCTTGTGCTTGCAGTCCATAGACTGGTTGCTCCCGACCCAAATAATTTGCTAAGTGATAATAATCTAAAACATTACCACCAACTGGATGGATGCAAAATAAAGGTGGTTTCGAGCCGTTTGGTTGAATTGGCACAAGTGAGGAAGTCCAATTTTCTGGTTGTTCTTCTTGGCGTAGAACATCAGCCAGTTGCTCAACCGTCAGCGTCTCCAAGAGGATAGCTAAAGGAAGCTTTCTATTCCAAATTCTTTCAATATCAGCAATTAAGCGCGCAGCTATCAGCGAATTACCTCCTAATTCAAAGAAGTTGTCTGTTACGCCAATAGGTTGAACGCCTAAAACCTTTTCCCAAATTTTTGTAAGTTGAAGTTCTAACTCATTCCGGGGAGCTACATACGTATCTTTTGACTCTTGTCTAACTGCATTAGGTGCTGGTAAAGCGGCGCGGTCTATTTTACCGTTGGGTGTTAAAGGTAGAGCCTCTAGCATCACAAAGGTAACAGGTATCATGTAATCTGGTAGCTTATCTCTAAGATAGTTTCGTAGTTCTTTATTTGTAAGTGTTTGTTCTGGTTTGAGAACGATATACCCTACTAAGCTTGGCTCGCCAGAAATATTTATTGTTCGCGTGACAACTACAACTTCCCGCACTCCTGGGTGTGTCAAGATGGTACTTTCAATCTCACCTAATTCAATGCGGATACCACGAATCTTGACTTGAAAATCAGCACGGCCAACGCACTCAAGGTTGCCGTCTGGTAGATAACGGGCTAAATCACCGGTTTTGTAAAGACGCGTTCCAGGCTTTTTACTAAAGGGGTAAGGAATAAATTTTTCCTGGGTTAGTTTGGGAAGGTTAAGATAACCACTAGCTAAACCAGCACCTGCAATGTGTATTTCGCCAACGTCTCCTACCGAAACTGGTTGGAGATTTTCGTCAAGAAGATAGAGTTCTACATAAGGATAGGGACGACCTATGGGTAAATATACTAATTCTCGATCGAATTGTTCGGGAACAGGGTAAGCACAAACTCCGATGGTTTCTGTTTGACCGTAAATGTTGACAATACGTGCTTTAGCCTTGACTGTGCTGCGGACTTTTTTGAAAAGTTCGTTTGGTAGTAATCCTCCAGAAAATAAGAGCAGTCTGAGTTTAGATTCCAATAGTTGCTCTCTATTTACATCATCAAGTTCTTCTAGAGCCTGGAGTAGATAACGCCAAACTGATTGAACAGTGTCAAATACTGTGACTTGTTGCTGTTTAATCAACTCAAATAGGCTGAGGGGATTTTTGATTTGTTCTTGTGTTGCCATGACAATTTTTGCACCTTGAGTTAAAGGGAGCATCAACTGTCTGAGCGAGGAAGAAAATGAGAAAGAAGCTGTGTGTAGATAGATATCTTCTGAATTAATTTGCAAAATCTGGTTGAGAGATTGCACATAGTTACTAATACTGATATGAGGCATTTCTACCCCTTTTGGTTTGCCAGTAGAACCAGAAGTATAAATTACATAGGCAAGATTTTCTGGTGTGACCTCACTAGCTGGGTTTGCTTTACTTTCTCTGGCAATATTATTCCATTCAGTATCTAGGCAAACCAGCCGCGACTCTAACTGGGGAAGCTCCTTAAGTAGATGCTTTTGAGTTAGCAGTATTGTTACTTGGGTTTCTTCTACTATGAAAGCAATCCGCTCTTTTGGATAAGCAGGATCTAAAGGTACATAAGCTCCACCAGCTTTGAGAATAGCTAAAAGCCCCACCACAATTTCTAAGGAGCGCTCCATATAGATGCCTACAAGACTTTCTGCTCCCACACCCATTGCTTGCAAGTAGTGTGCTAGTTGATTGGCGCGGTGATTCAGTTCTCGATAGGTTAACTGTTTGTCTGCAAAAATCACTGCAACAGCATCTGGCTTCTGCTCTACTTGAGTTTCAAACCACTTATGAAAGCAAAAGCCTTGCTCAGCATCAAGAGTTTGTTCTAACTGTGTTGCCTCAGCAATATACGCTTCTACGTTATGTCCAGGTATAATTACTGCGGCATCTGGATTGTCCATGGCTTTCAACTAATTATCTAAAGCTTATAATTTATATGGATAAGTCTGAGTACAGTATCCTTATTAAATAGCGATGAGTAATACTATCTAATGGCTACTTAGAGTTTTATACATACAGCATCCTAACGTTAAGAATAAATTATCCACATGACTATCCACTTAGCGGTAGTATGTTGAGCGTTTAAAGCCCATACTAAAGTCATAAGTTTTGTGTTGGTTAACTTTTACGTTTCGGCAACCAAAATCAGCTTCATTCATTTAAGTTGCTAATATTTACTGTGCGATCGCACTCGTGCTGACATTTTATTAAGTCCCCACGAGTTAGTTGATACTTTATCATTGGTAACAAATTACAAGCTGGTGTTGTCTGGTATAGTTTCTGTACTCAGCTAATGCACTCGTATACATATTGTATTTTTTTGTCAAGACCTTCTTTAGTCTTTGGTTTTTTGTCAGTACAAATGACCAGTGATAAATGACGACTCTCACAACTAACAGCTTACTATCATGCAAATATCATACCATAAGATATCTGCATAGAAAAAATTTCGGCGTTGCTGAATAAGGGGATGATTAAGGCTGACGCGGGGACGCAAAGACACAGAGACACGGTGAGACGGCGCTGCGGGAGGGTTTCCAACGCCAGTCGCTCATTGGGGAGACCCCCAAGACCGCGCTGGCTCCTCCGCAGGCGACTGCGTTAGCGCAGCGTTAGCGAGCTTGCGAGCGTCACCCGAAGGGGGATTACACTTGACGCAAATTCCAAAATCATCCCGTAATTATGCAACACCAAAATTTCATACTTTGCTCTGACAATTTTTGAAAACACAGAGATTTATTATGTCCGCAAATGAGGTAACTATGGCTCCATCTCAGGAAACAATGCAAATTAATGCCTTATCCCTAGTTAAAGTTGACAATTTCAATAGTCTAGCAGCAACTGAGTTGCGCCCTTGGGGTGCTTTTACAGTTTTGGAAGAAGGACGTGGATACAAAATCAAGCGCATAGAAGTTAAACCCGGACACCGCCTCAGCTTACAAATGCACCACCACCGTAGCGAACATTGGATAGTTGTTTCTGGTACGGCAAAAGTAACTTGTGGCGATCGCGAAGTATTGTTAACCAATAACCAGTCTACCTACGTACCTCAATGTACGCCTCATCGTTTAGAAAATCCTGGAGTTATTTCCTTAGTATTGATTGAAGTCCAAAATGGTGAATACTTAGGAGAAGATGATATTATTCGCTTTCAAGATGACTATGCCCGTACTAAGAATGACAACTTAGAAAGCAAAGCAATAAAAAAATAATAACCTCGTTAATGAAAGCTACATTGGCTCAAAATGAAATGGCAAGGCTGGAAGCCCTTCGCCGCTATCACATTCTGGACACAATCTGCGAAGCAGCCTTCGATGACCTAACCCGTTTAGCAGCACAAATTTGTGGCACTCCCATAGCTTTAATCAGCTTGGTTGATGAGTGTCGTCAATGGTTCAAATCAAAACTAGGAATAGATGCTGAGTCAACGTCACGAGATGTAGCGTTTTGTGCCCATGCTATTTTACAACCTAATGAGATTTTGATTGTTCCTGATACTCTACTTGACCCTCGGTTCGCCACTAATCCAGCGGTAACATCAGAGCCTTATATTCGGTTTTATGCTGGTGCGCCATTGGTTACACCTGAAGGATATGCATTGGGAACAATTTGTGTAGTTGACTATGTTCCACGACAGCTTAGTCTCGAACAACTTGAGGCATTGCGTACCTTGAGTCGTCAAGTCATTGCCCAACTGGAATTGAAGCGTAATCTAGACAAACTAGAGAAAATAACCATTGCTGAACGCCAACAAATAGACGATCTCATCTCCACCTTTTCACACGGTATGCGTACCCCTTTGCTAGCCACTCGTAGCGCTCTACACGCTGTGTTAGGTGGAGCTTTTGGTGAGATAAGCGATAGTTGCACAGATGTGGTTAAAGAATGTAGTTTGGCTAATGAAAACATCCTCAATCTGGTTGAAGGTCTCTTAGATGTCTCTCGTCATCAAAATGAGTTTGCTAATAGTCTAAACTACGAAATCCTCAACTGGGAAAATATCTTTATCCAAGCCATTAAGCAGAACAATAGTACCTGGAAGCAAAAGTGTACGATTACCTACAAGATTTCACCATCACTACCAACTGTTTACGGTGATGAACTTGAGATTCAACGAGTTGTACACAACTTGCTTGATAATGCCGTGCGAGTAAGTGCGCCTGATCGGAAAGTTATCCTTGAAGTAGAACATTCGGGACTCCATACAGTAAAGGTATCAGTACGCGACAATGGATTCGGGATTTCTCCCCAACAGAAGGAAAAGCTCTTCCATCGCTTTATACAAGGACGAAGAGGATCTAATGGAACTGGGCTTGGTCTGTACTTATGCCGCCAGATTGTAGAGGCTCATGGAGGAAATATTGGTGTTGAAACCAATCTCGGTGAAGGTAGCACCTTTTGGTTTACTCTACCTGTTGACTTAGGTTTACTCTGCCGTTGACTTAATTTCAATTGAATTTTCATACCTTGAGAGATAGAAAAATTCAAGCGCATCGCTTAAATTGCATGATAACAGTTAACTGCTATGTAATGTGATGTTACCTCGATCGTTTAAATACCGATTAGACGAGCGAGTTACACAAAAACTTTTCTACTATATTGCTTGTTTAAATCGTATTTACTCACAATTCTCTTTTGTCAAAGTTATAGCCGTAGCCACATAGGTTAGGACATTTTAAAAGCGTAAATACTAGGAATGGTAATAGTTTTACCTCTTGCCTCCTGCTATACATACCTAGCAAAAGTCATGTTATTAACTATTTAATATTGCATTAATTTTTTAATAAAAGTTGGCTTGCATTCATTAAGTCAGATTCAAATGTTTACAGTCGTCAACATACAACTTGACTATCAAAAAAAGTAAGAAAAGTAAGAAAAGTAAGAAAAGTAGGAAACTTTACTATGACTCATTTACTTTTAAGTAAAAAAACTGTAAATTAATATATTAAATATACTGGACTAAATTAATTAGGCTTTGTCTTTTTATTCAAACTATATTAGGGGAGGTGACACTAAACAGTACGTAAGTAAAGATATCTTTTTGTTTTATGTAGTTACATAGATTGCCTCTGTCAAAAAAAATAGAAACGCTTATAAGCGTTTTTATAAGCATTAATTTCAGAGAGCGATCGCTAAGCCCTGAAAGCAGTTGCACTAAAGCATCAACGTTAGCGTATTTTTACACGATCGAGAAAAAATGCTTGATCAGTGTAACAACTTGATGTTATTATTGCATCGTATACATCAGTTACATAACTTAGTAACAGCAGTCATGGTTCGTTGTTTTGTAATAAAATGACGTTTTTATAACTTGCTGTAACCATCACAGTAAAGGGAGTAATAGCTATTAGAATTAAACTAAATCTATGATTTGATAACCGTATTTACTTCTACCGAATATGGTTACAAAATTTCTTTAATTTGTTATGTCTTTGTTGAGTATTTATCTTGTTACTATTATAGCTACGGAGCTAGAAAAAGTAGCCGATAAACTGAACTGAATTCTACGCAATCTTTACCAATCAATTCAGTGCTGACAAAGATATTAAAGCAACATAACTTTGAATCAACTAATAGGCTGCCAAATATCTGGTATTACCTATATACGAGCATCCCAAACTGTCAGATGGTCTTAGCGATTAATTTGGTGCGTTTTACTGCTCCAAGAACTCTAAAAACCCATTTATTTGCCCCCTTGTATAGTAGCTTAATGGTGCTGGTGTTATTAATAATGGGGCAACAAAGTTTAAATATTTGGATAGCTATCCTCTGTAAGGAAGCAGCTAATGAGGTAAACCAAACTTTTATAGTAAAGCGTGAAGGAGAACATCTACTAAATGCTGTGGTAGATGAGGAAAGGAGTTGGCGAGAGAATCTTAATAATCAACCCTTCTCTTTCTATGGTAGTCTCAACCGCTTGAAAACTCTTGTAAAAGATAACCCCAATCAAGTTAATCAACTCTCTAAGATCGATAATCTCTACGTTGAATGGCAAGAGCAGTTGGCTGGTAGGGAGCTACTTAGCTCTAGCAGTGAATCTACAACAGAGGGGGAAAAGGTTTTATTTAATTCTCTACGTACTCAGATTCAGACATTGGTTGAACGCGAGGAAATTTATTTGAGCGATGTGGAAAATTGCTTACAGCAAATCCAGCAAATAAAAATTGTTGTGAATATCTTGACTTCATTGGTAATTATTACTGGAATGTGGATAAATTACCAAATTTTACGAGGACGAGTCGAGGTTCCTTTACGCAAATTGATAGAGGTAGGCGAAACTTGGCGAATAGGTCGAATGGAAGCCCGGCTTGCTTATTCAGCTCCTGATGAAATAGGCCGGCTAAGTGAAATTCTCAATGCAATGGCAGGCGAGGTTCGCGAGCGTCAGGAATGCATTGAAGTACGCAACAAACAGCTTGAAAACTTAATCTGCGCTCTTTCCCACGACCTGCGTACTCCCTTGCTTGCTAGCCGCATAACTGTGGATAGTATGCTCAAAGGAGCTTTTGGCCCTGTTAGCGATACTTATAAAGAAGTGTTCCAAGATTATCGTCAAGGTAACGAAGATCTTCTCAAACTTGTGGAAGCTCTCTTGAACATCTCCCGTTATGAAGCTGGTTACAGCGATCGCTTGAACTACGAGCCTCTTGATTGGGAGAAAATTTTTGTCAAAACAATTACTCAAATCAAAACTACTTCCACATCTGAGTTCACCTTCAACTACAAAATTCCCCAATCATTGCCGACTGTTTACGCTGATGAGTTAGAGATCCAAAGAGTTATCCAAAATCTGCTTGATAATGCCGTGCGGGTGAGCGAACCAAATAAAGAAATTTCTCTTGAAGTTGCAACTCTTGGGGAAAACGAAGTGCAGGTATTTGTATGCGACCAAGGTTCAGGAATTGCACCGCAGGATAAGGAACAACTTTTTCACCGCTTTGTTCAGGGGCAAGGTCGGCGTGGGAGATCTGGATTGGGTCTATACTTGTGCCGTCAAATCATTGAGGCTCACGGAGGCAACATCGGGGTTGAAAGTTCTCTTGGAGAGGGTAGCACCTTTTGGTTTACTCTCCCAGTTGCTACAGACAAGTTTAACTTCCAAGATGAACAGATATAGGAGAAGGAAAAATGCCTGAAAATGCTCAAGCAAATATAGTGCGAATTCTATTAGTAGACGATCATAGTTTGATACGTCGAGGCATGAAAGGTCAATTTTCCCTTGAGCCAGGCTTTAGTGTGGTTGGAGAAGCAGGGAACGGCGTACAGGCTATTGAATGTGTTGCTCAACTCCAGCCAGATGTAATTTTGATGGACATTGATATGCCAGTTATGGATGGTATCACCGCTACTCAGCAGATAAAAAGCGATCGCCCTGCTACTCGTATCCTCGCTTTGAGTGCATTCGATCGCGATACTCAGGTGATGGGGATGCTTGCCGCTGGTGCAGACGGTTACTGTCTTAAAACTATCGAATGGGGACAGCTAATTACTGTCATTCAATTAATCCTTCAGGGTGGTGCTTATCTAGATCCTCAAATAGCTCAAAAGGTTGCTCGGATGCTTAAACCCCCAGTTGTTTCAAGTGGAGTTCCGACATCTGATACGCCCCAACAAACGCTTTTGAGTAATCGCGAGCGAGAGATACTAAAACTGATTGCTAAAGGATGTTCAAATCAGGAGATCGCTGATCAGCTCTATCTCTCTTTAGGAACTGTAAAGTCATATGTGCGTATGATCCTCAACAAACTCAGCGTTGACGATCGCGTTCAAGCAGCAGCTATGGCTGTGCGTGAAGGGTTAATTTAAATCTGGAGTACTTCTTGCAGACGTACATACAATTCTGTGGGTGTGCTAACTAATGGTGTTTCTTCATCTATAGCCTCTTCCGACCATAAAATCCAAGGTTGAAGTATTGGGCACTGAAAATCTTGAGGTATGGGTACACATAGCACCAAAACATGAGGAGCGAAGACATTAATTTCTTCAACCAAGGGCACACCATAGTACGGAAAGACTTCTAAATTCTTTTTCAAACAGTGATTACTGACGCGTTGCACAGTATTGACATTACTACCAATGACCATTACCCGATGCCTTTCCATAGCAAATCAAGGTTATTAATTAGGGAACTTTATACACACAGTAATTAAGGAAGAGACACAGGGTTTATGGCAATAACCATAGCCAAGTAATTTCTTTTTAATTAGCTAAAAAAATATGCTAATGAAGATATTTAAATGTTGTGTTTTTAGATAAATATTGCATAGTTGTGCAACATTTTTGGCAGCGATAAATAAGCAATAAATACTAGTATTTTTATTTATTTAGCCAGTATGTATCTAGTATGAGGCTTAGACTGTCTTTACACTACGACCAAGCGGATAGCTAGGTGGACAGTTCTATCTACCTCTGAGGATACTGTATTCACTAGCTTCTAGGTAACTCTGAGAAATAACCGTCAGATAGTATTTGCGATCGCTGTTTGAAGAGGAAACTGTACGAAGAGTTACGGATAAGGTCTCAGGTTCTATCAAGTCTTTACGTTGTAATTACGTATGAATGTGTTACGCAAGTAAGCTAAAAGCATTGATATATCAAAGTTTCAGCTTATTTGTAGACATCATTTCTAATACAAGCAATTGTACTAGGTCGATCTCATTTAAACATCAGGCGGTATGTACTTGCTCAAAGAAAGCAGAAAACTGCCTGTGCTTCGCATTGCAGCATTTTCAAAATTTAAATCAGGAATCACAAGTTATATGGCACACCAACCCTTAGATCGCATCTTCCCATATCAAACACTCAAGTTTTTACCAGTACAGTTTTTGAAACCTCAGAGTAAATCGATTGGGCAGGAGTTAAGCCAGACACAAAAAGTTAATCTGTTAAATATTGAGATTGACAATGTATTCAAAACAGAAGTTTTAGAAAATCTTCGATCTGGTATTGTATTTACTCCTAACGTAGATCATCTGATGAAATTACAAGGCGATCGAGAATTTCTTCAGGCTTATAAGATGGCTGATTACAAACTGTGTGATAGTCAAATTTTAATGTATGCATCTCGATTCTTAGGTCAGCCAATAAAAGAAAAGATATCGGGTTCTGATTTCTTCCCAGCATTTTATAATTTTCACAAAAAAAATGAAAATATTAAAGTTTTTTTATTGGGAGCAGCAAAAGGAGTTGCTATTAAGGCTCAGGAGAAAATCAATGCGAAAGTTCAGAGGAATATGATTGTAGGTTCTTACTCACCACCTTTTGGATTTGAAAAAAACGAAGCAGAGTGTCAGAAAATAATTGAGATGATTAATCGTTCTGATGCCACAGTATTAGCAGTAGGATTAGGGGCACCAAAACAAGAAAAATGGATATACCAATACAGAGAACAACTACCAAATATTAGAATATTTTTAGCCATAGGTGCAACTCTTGATTTTGAAGCAGGTAATCTCCAAAGAGCGCCAAAATATATTAGTGATTTGGGGTTGGAATGGTTATATAGAATGGTTTCCGAACCTAAAAGATTATGGAAAAGATATTTGATAGAAGGATTACCTTTTTTTTGGTTAATTCTGCAACAAAAGTTGAATATTTATAAAATGACAAATCATGAAGTACAGAGTTACGAATAAAGAAAAATAATTAACCAGATTTCCGGAAATATTTAGTAATTGTTCAAACAACCTCTGACATAGATGGTGGCAGATATATATAAGAGTTCACCAACTATTACATCACAATCCACTGGAAAGCTTATGAATCTCACACAAGAATATCAACTAGTTGTGCTTCAGCCTCAGGGATGTTTAGACTCGGACAATAGTAAAACTTTTAGGGAACAGCTAGCTAGTTTAGTACCTCAACCCCATCAACTCTGGGTAATCGATCTAAGTAAAGTAGATTTTATTGATAGTTCAGGGTTAGCTGTTTTAGTCAATGGGTTTTCTGCTGCACGTTCCAGTGGTTGTCGCTTGGTAATTTGCAATATGCAAGCACCTGTCCGAATAATTTTTGAACTAACTCAGCTCTCTTTAGTGTTTGAAATTTTTGATAGTTACGACACTGTCCTAGACAAATTTAACCCTTAGGTATGAAGTATTGACCGAGCATTACACTCGCTTCTAGCAGCCATTTGCTAATGGTTAAGTAATTTCATTAATACGTAACAAGTGACTTAACTATTGGCTTTTCAAAGACTGAATTTGCAAACTCACTAACTGAAACTGTTACCATGTCTAATCTATCTACTTCACACCACATTCAGCTATCAATATCGGATGTTGCATACGACTCTCATTTGGCTCAACTTGTAGTTCATCCTTCTGTGACAAGCACAGTGAAGCGCATAATTGACATCATAGGTGCCATTGTAGGACTGGGGATTACAGCAGTCGTAGCAATTCCTGTTGCTATAGCTACTTTTTTGGATAACCCCGGACCGATATTCTACAGTCAAATTCGCTGTGGTCTTAAAGGTCGTACTTTCCATATTTGGAAATTTCGCTCTATGGTAGTCGGAGCCGATCGACTGCAACATCTAGTCAATAATGAAGCTAAAGGTCACTATATCTTCAAGAATGAAAATGACCCTCGGATAACTTGTATAGGCAAGTTTCTCCGACGCACTAGCCTAGACGAACTACCTCAGTTCTGGAACGTGCTACTAGGGGAAATGAGCCTTGTCGGTACCCGTCCTCCGACTGCTAATGAAGTGACACACTATTCAAGTTATCACTGGCAACGGTTGAATGTTAAACCAGGTATTACTGGCGAATGGCAGACTAATGGTCGCTCCTGCATCAAAGACTTTGAAGATATTGTTCGTATGGATTTAGAATATCAACGTAAATGGTCTATTACCTACGATATTAATTTAATCCTGAAAACTCTAAAGGTCTTGTTAACTAAAAGCGGTGCTTATTGAAGAAGGCAGGAGGACGGCAGTTGCTCCACTTGGGGAGACCCCAAGACCGCACTGCCTCCAGAGGGCAGAGGGTAGAAGGTTTCGTTTACAAGGGGATTTAGTCCCCAATGGCACTAAGTTTAGTTATTTATTGAGGTGAGGCAGGAGGTAGTTCTTGCTAGAGGCAGGAGTTTTAAAACCTTGTGCTGCAAGCTTTTCAGATATTTATCTTGTCTCTACCTTCTGCCTCCTGCCTCCTGCCTTATCTTCGTGCTATTCGTCTATATACCTTTGATATAACCACTATAGTAATTTAATAAACTGAATTATTGCTGAGAAAGTAGTGAAAACTATGTCGCAAATTCCCTTGAATTTCTCAGCCAAGCTTTATTCTTTCATCACTTAAGAGTTGTTAAGTGCCGCAATACTAAGAGCAGTTCACAAAAGCAACTCTTACATCTATGCAGCAAGCGTCTCATGCCACAGTCATCCTAGGTGGTGGCTTTGCTGGACTGTTTACAGCTCTGCACCTCAGCCATCAAAATTATCCGCATCCAATTATTCTAATTGAGCAACGCGATCGCTTCAGTTTCAAACCACTATTGTATGAACTGTTAAGCGGTGAATTGCATAGCGCACAGGTTTATCCCCGCTACAAGGAGCTTTTAGCAGGCAGTAGTGTAACTTTCGTGCAAGATACGGTGAAATCAATTCATCTCAATCAACGCAGAGTTACCGTAGCTTCTGGAAAGGTTTTTGACTACAGCAACTTAGTGTTAGCACTGGGCGGCAAAACAACCTACTTTAATACTCCCGATGCGGCAGAATATGCGATGCCGTTGACTTCTGGAGAAGAAGCGATCGCTTTGCGAAAACACTTGCGCCAAAGACTGCATCAGGCAATCCAAACTCAAGACTCAGAAAGTCGTCGGCTACTGCTGACTGTTGCCATTATTGGGGCAGGCCCGGCTGGTATTGAATTAGCGTGTACATTAGCAGATTTACTACCCATTTGGTATGACGAGTTGGGCGGCGATGCCAATGAAATTCAGATTGTTTTAATCAATCGCAGCCGGGAAATTCTCAAAGGGGATGTGAATAGCCATTTGCGTTGCACAGTCCAGCGGGCGCTCAAACATCGGGTAGTTCCCGTTGATTTCTTATTTGATGCGGCTGTCACTAAGATTCAGGCAGATGGTGTAGAGTACCGTCAACACGACAAAATACAAGTTTTGCAGGCTGGGACGATCGCTTGGACTGCTGGAACTGCTCCTAATCCGCTGTTGATGGAGTTACCAATCTTAGCCCAAAGACGCGATCAACGCGGGCGGCTAGTGGTGACACCCACATTGCAACTTCTTGATTTCCCCGAAGTCTTTGCGGCTGGAGACTGTGCCGCAGATAGCGATAATCCCCAACCACCCACAGCCCAAGTTGCCTATCAACAAGGAAAAGCGATCGCTCAAAATCTTCAGCGGCTTTGGGAAGGCAACCCAGCTATACCCGTGCAAATTCAGATGCGCGGCACTTTGATGAAACTGGGACTCAACGAAGGTGTTGCTAACTTATTCAATAAAGTCCAGATTAAAGGGCAGCCCGGTCATTTCATCCGAGAGGCAACATATTTACAACTGCTGCCAAACTCTGCACATAATCGCAAAGTTACAACTGAGTGGTTAACCGACGAATTATTTCAGCGCGATCGCCCTTTTTCGCATATACAGCTGGGACAAACTCCTTGGCTATCCGGGATTGCCACTGTTGCTGCCGGACTGATTTTGGCAACTCCCCTCGTCTGGCGGGCTGCTCAACCTATGCAATTTCAGCAAAACTTCGGTTGGACGGGCGTACCGACGTTACTCGACCAGCTTGCACCCCCTCCTCATTGAAGGGCATAGAGATTCCTAACAGCTTTACCATCGTTTCTTCTACCAACTATTAAAACCTCAATCTCATCTCTAGGAGTTTACTTATGAAATATCTACTCAACCTACGGACAGCTGTTGTTGTCAATCGCGTGACTATGGGTGTTTTCTTTTTTCTCTCTGGGATTGCTAACTATCTTAACTTCAGCGTTACTAACGGTTTCTACCAAACTGTTCTGACGCAGAAACTCCAAATAATTGGCCCTGGAATTCCGCCAGGATGGGAAGGTGTGGGGCCACTGCCTTGGTTAATTGCCATTCCTTATGGCTGGTTACTACCTTTAGCAGAAATTGTGCTGGGTGCTTTGTTTGCTCTCAACTTTTGGGTGCGGTGGACAGGATTACTACTGATTCTAATGACGTTTAGTATTATTCTGGCATTTGGCATTATTCCTGCTGGCAGTTTGTTTCCTAATGCAGCAGAAAGCTTTAACAAAAACATTTTATTCATGACTTTAATTTGGATGTGTATTGCTTACGATGCTTACGAACAGAAAATGAGCCGTCGTCGTACCCAAGTAGCAGCTGATTATACTCTCACCGCTTCTAACGACGATATGTAAAAGCTCACGCAGATTAAAATATCTGTGTGTGACAGTATCTTTGCGTAAAATCGGAGCGTTTTTAAACGCAGAGAAACGCAAAGGAACGCGGAGTTTTTTCGAGTAGAATTCGCTACGAATTACAAGTCTTGCAACGGACAGACATCACGCTTCATCTATTCTTATTTAGCCTTTGCTTTACTTGGAGAAAAATCATGACCGCTTCACACTACGATTTGATTATCATTGGTACTGGTGCAGGTGGCGGTACACTTGCTTATCGTCTGGCTCCCACTGGGAAGAAAATTCTGATTTTGGAACGCGGCCCTTTTTTGCCTCGTGAGAAAGCAAACTGGGACACGGTTGAAGTGGTTCACAAAGACCGCTATCACACTAACGAAGTTTGGTACGACCAAAAAGGAAATGCCATTCATCCGGGTACTGGCTACTTTGTAGGTGGTAACACTAAGGTGTATGGTGGTGCGCTGTTTCGCTGGCGCGAACAAGACTTCGATCGCGTGGTTCACAAGGGGGGTATTTCGCCAGAATGGCCGCTAAAATACCGCGATTTTGAACCCTACTATACTGAAGCTGAAAAGCTTTATGAAGTGCATGGCAAACGGGGTTTAGATCCGACTGAGCCATCTGCAACTGAAGATTATTTTTATCCGGCTATTCGCCACGAACCGCGTATTCAAGAGATTCATGACTCTTTGCAAGGTGAAGGTTATCATCCGTTTTATCTACCACTGGCAATTAAACTCAATGAGGTAAATCGTCGTTTGAGTACCTGCATTCGTTGCAATACTTGCGATGGGTTTCCTTGTTTAGTGGATGCGAAAGCAGATGCAGATGTGAACTGTGTACGTCCAGCAGAGCAGTTTGATAATGTCACCCTCATTACAGAAGCTAAGGTAAAACGTCTACATACTAGTTTTTCTGGACGAGAAATAACTGCTGTGGAAGCCGAAATTAATGGGGAAATTCATTTCTTTTCTAGCGATATTGTAGTCGTTTCCTGTGGGGCGATTAATTCAGCTGCTTTGTTGTTGCGTTCTGCTAACGAACAGCATCCTAATGGATTGGCAAATAGTTCAAATCAGGTAGGACGGAACTTAATGAAGCATCAGAACGGAGCCATCATTGGAGTGAGTTTGAAATCGAATCCAACTTCGTTTCAAAAAACCTTAGCAATCAATGATTTTTACTGGGGTGATGAAGATTTCGATTACCCAATGGGGCATGTGCAGTTATTGGGAAAAGTAAATGCAGATATGATTGCTCAAGAGTCTCCATCAGTTTTGGGAGTTTCATTTCAAGAGAGACATACTTTTGAAGCGATCGCTACTCGTTCGGTAGACTGGTGGCTGACTGCTGAAGATTTGCCAGATCCTAATAACCGCGTCAAACTTCGGGGTGATTCTATCCAGTTACATTACACTGAGAACAACACCGAAGCCTACAATCGCCTTCTCAATCGCTGGACGCAAGTACTGAAAATAATTGGTTGCGGTGAACGGATTATTCCCGCCTCCTTTTATTTCCGAAAAAAATTGCCGTTGCAAGGTGTGGCGCATCAATGTGGCACTTGCCGCTTTGGTGAAGACCGCAAAACTTCGGTATTGGATATTAATTGCCGCACTCATGACATCGATAACTTGTATGTAGTAGATGGCAGTTTCTTCCGTTCTAGTGCTGCTGTTAATCCTACTCTGACTATTATTGCTAATGCTTTACGAGTAGGCGATCGCCTCATTGAACGTATGGCTTAAGGTGTATAAAGACAACGGGAGTTTATTTACGCCATTTTACTTAGTGGGAACCCAAGTAAAATGGCGATCGCAGCCTGATTCAACCTTTAGCCCACTATCTCACGGAGCCTCTTCTGCAACGCAAACAGATGTTGAATGAATGATTAATTCACTGTTGCCAGAAATCAGTAACTTCGTAACCCAGTTCCGCTAACATTTGTCGCAGCAGAGGTAAGCTGAGTCCGATCACGTTTGTGTGACAACCTGCGATCTTTTCTACGAATAAACTACCAAAACCTTCAATGGCAAAAGCCCCAGCACACTTGAGAGGTTCGCCTGTGGCAACATAGGCTTGAATTGCGCGATCGCTCATTTGAGCAAAGTAAACTCTTGTCACCTGAGACTTGACTAAAGTGCGATTTTGGGAAAGGTCAATCAAGACATGGCCTGTGTATAGGTCACCAAAGTTACCTTGCATCACTTGCCAGCGAGCGATCGCTTCGGAGGCATCCTCTGGTTTTCCATGAATCTCACCGTTAACCGCCAAAACAGAATCACAACCCATAATCAAAGCCGATTCAAACTGCGGGGCGACAGTTTCTGCTTTTCGTTGGGCGAGAGTTTGTACCAACTGTGCCGGCTCGCTAAGTTGAATTTGCGACTCATCAAAATCACTAGGTCTAACTATCGGTTTAATACCAACAGTTTGCAGCAAGCGAAGCCGTGCAGGGGAAGCAGAGGCAAGTACAAAAGTTGGAATGCCCATAAATAATTAGGGGGAGCAGGGGGAGCAGGGAGGCAGGGGGGCAGAGAGGCAGAGGAGCAGAGGGAGATGAGGAAGAAATAATAACTATTTTTGCCTATTCCCCTTCGGGTGACGCTCCTTCGTCGCTAACGCTGCGCTAACGCTACGCTATCGTGACGGAGACCGCCAAGACGGGGGCTGGTCTCACCTGTTCCCTGTTCTCTTTTTCTCCTGACAACTGAACTAATAAACAGAAAAAGAATTTACAACATCTTCCATATTCCGTTTAACTTTCTGCCAACGCCTTTCGGGTATCGAAGCGTTAAAGGTAAAAAGTTTGCCACGGCTGACAGCAACACTAGCGATGTTATGCCTTTGCTGCTGATTGGGAAGTTTCACTAAATACTCTAAAATGTAGTATGTTTTGCCGTCGGATTCTCGCTCAAGGGCGTTAACTAATTCAGCTGAACGACCAGAGTCAGGAGGAGCAAGAGCAGCTTTTCCTAGTTTATACCCTACTTCTGTTGGTGTTCCCAGTTCTGCTAAAGTTTTGTCATCTGGAACTGGACTAATAACCACAGATACATTTTCAGATACTTCTATTAAATCGTGGAATACCACATCGGGCCCATTGGCAACTTTTACCTGTAACCAACCATTAGGATATAAAAATTCATAGCCATCAGTAGTATCTACAAAACTTTTCAATCCAGCCGCAGCAGCTACACCAGGATTACTCAAGCTGAGGCTCAATAATAATAGCAAAATAAATGCAATTCGTTTCCACATTTCTACAAATTCCTTTGGGCTGGGAGCAATACAAGGCAAGCTTTATTTATCGTTTACATTGTCCCATCAAGCGGGTCGCTACGAATGGCAAGATGAGGGAGCAGGGGAAGCAGGGGGAGAACTTTTAACTCCTAGCTCTTGTACAGACGCGATTAATCGCGTCTGTACTCCTAACTTCTGATAAATTTATGCTCACAACTAACGAATTGCGCTGGTTTTATCCTGGTACCATACCAGAAGACATTGAATTTTGGTTTCAGCAAAATTGTCTGATTGACCAAATGCGATCGCCCCAAGAGCGAGAAGATAGGTATCTCTACACTCCTGAGTGTGATTACCTGGGAATCAAACTGCGGCAAGGACGATTTGAAGTTAAATGGCGCAAAGCCGAATTAGGCGTATTAAGTTTTGGGGAATTCGTAGAGGGCAAGGCAGAAAAATGGGGCAAGTGGCTGTGTGACGATCCTACAAAAGAAAGTTTTCAGCTTGCCCAAATTTCGGACAGTTCGTCTTGGGTAAATGTCCAGAAAGTTCGCTACTCCCAACCTTACCAGGTTTTATCTAACCTTTCAGTACAAGCCGTTGCCGCTAATGAACATATCGCTAACGGTTGTAATGTGGAAATTACTCAACTAATAATTCAGGAGCATACTTGGTGGAGTCTTGCCTTGGAAGCGTTTGGTGAAGATGCGCGTTTGATGGATAATCTCCGGACAACAGCAAGTTGGGTATTCAATACTTATCAGGGTGCAAAATTACTAGCAGCAAACTCTTACGCTTATCCCCATTGCCTATCGCTTGTTTATCGATGACTGGTTATCAAAGAAGCAACAATCACCCCACAGGGTACTATCATGCATAATAACACTGAATTATTATATTGATATTATACAAATTTAAGTTATACATGTGCTTAGTAATACTTAGATATAATTCTCATGCCTGTAAGTAAAGACTTTAGAATGCAAAGTATAAAGTCTAAATTGTTACATGCCTTTACTGCGATCGCTTATGGCTCACTGACAATATTGTAAGTTCACAACCAGCAGCACCCGCACCATGAAATTGAGGAGAAATAGATGGCTTTAAAAAATTACGGTGTTCTGAAAAGTCGGGCTATAAATCGCAAGCTAGGAGAAGGGCCTTCTCCCCATTACCAAGTACTTGTGACTGACGAGAAACAAAAGTATCGCATTGCTATCAACGTCAAATCCAAGCAAAGTCCCTCAGAATTGCTGTACTTTGTAGACGAAAATTTCTCTCATCCCATCACCAAGGAATTACAGGAACTAGATTTCGGCTTCCAGGAGTTAGTCAGAAAACCTGGTGGACTAGCTTTAGATTTTATCCGAGGGAATTTATTCGATCCCAGTCAAATGAAACCCTTGCCATACAATGTACCAGGGCCAGACAACGACCTCAACGAATTACTAGAACTATATATTGCAAGAGCAATCGCATCACCAGATGCAGTCCTCTATCCCTTTGGTGAAAGGTGGGGACCAGAAGAAGATGTCAAGGATAAATATTTTGGTTTTCTTCCTGGTAATGGTATTCATGATATCCACATGAACCAGGGTAATGCTGCTCAATTTCAAAAGGATAATGGTGTTTGGCAAGATGGCGGACTGCTCATTTATTACCCAACCCGCAATCAATGGGTGGGTATCTTTTTAGCCTTCCAGTCCCAGTCCTTCCATACTGACGACACTACCGGCAACAGACTTGATGTAGTGATTCCGCCCACAACTGCGGCAATTCGCATTCTTGCTGCTTTAGTGAATCCCTTTGGAGACGATATAGGCAAAGAAACAGTGAGTTTAATCAACACATCACCGGAGAAAGTGGAATTGAACGGTTGGGCACTTGCAGATCGCCTCAAACGCAAGCAAAGCCTTAATGGTATTATTAATCCGGGTGAAGTTGTAAGAGTGTCTTTGGGCAAAGATGGCATTCAACTAGACAATAATGGTGGTATCATTAGCCTTCTTGATGACAAAGGAACCAAAATTGACGGCGTTTCTTATACCAAGAAAGATAGCGAAAAGCAGGGTTGGACGATTGTGTTTTGATGTCAGAAGGCAGGAGGCAGGAGGCAGAAGTGAAGAATTATCTCCCTTGTCTCCCTTGTCCCCGCGTCCACCTCATCCTCCTCTGCCCCCCATCCTCTCTTCACGTGCGTCCCACGAGACTAGCAACTACTGTAGCTAATTCAGCTGGCTCAATGGGTTTAGGCAAATGCAATTGATAGCCTTCCTTGATTGCGCGCGTACGATCCTCTACTCTAGCATAGGCTGTCAAGGCTGCTGCTGGAATCTTTCCGCCTTGTTCGGGAGGTTGCGATCGCAGTTTGCGGATCAAGGAGTAACCATCCTCTTCAGGCATACCAATGTCGCTAACTAAAACATTTGGTTGCCACTGGGAAATTGCCTGCAATGCCTCTTGTACCGAGCCGACTGCTAGAACTTCGGCTTGACACTGTTGAAGTACTGTGGAGATAAAGTCACGACTATCGGCTTCGTCGTCTACAACCAGCACCCGCACGCCTGAGAGTGAAGAACCCAGGACTGGGGTAGAGGAAATGGGGGGCAGAGGGGAGGACACTTCCGTGCGGGGGTTCCCCCCGTTGAGGAAAGTGTCCGTCGCAGAGGAGCAGAAGGGCAGAGGAGCAGACGAGTTCTGGGGCAGCTTGACTGTAAACGTTGCTCCCTGCTGTTCGCCTCGGCTGTCTACGCTGACAGTACCGCCATGCAATTCTACTAAATGACGGACGATCGCTAATCCTAATCCCAATCCACCGTGTGACCTGGTACTGGAACTATCAGCTTGACGAAAGCGGTCAAAGACGTAAGGAAGAAATTCTCGATTGATGCCAATGCCTGTGTCAATCACTTGGATTTGAGCGTAGTTGTCGGTTTTCCATTGTTTTTCTTCACAACTAACAGTAGACAGCTTGATTTCAACCTTGCCGCCTCGCGGTGTAAATTTAATGGCATTAGATAACAGATTCCAGATGATTTGCTGCAAACGCTCGGCATCACCAGAAACTAAGACACTTGTAAAATGCTTGGCTATGAGCAAGCCAGTCTCTGGATTGTCGTTATTTACCTTTGATTGCGATTCTAGATTTTGTGGTTCCTCAATCGAAGACAGGAAAAATCTCAAATCGATTTCTTTGGCTTGGGCGGCTAGCTGGACAGTCTCTATTGCTGACTCAATAATCGGAATTAAATTGCAAGTACGAACATTGAGCCGCAACTTGCCTCTAATCATGCGTGAGATATCTAGCAAGTCTTCAATTAGCTGGGTTTGCATTCTAGCATTGCGCTCAATGGTTTCCAAGGCTTTAGCTGTCTGAGGTTCGCTAAGTTTGCGCGCACGTAGTAATTGTGCCCAACCGAGAATAGCGTTGAGGGGCGATCGCAATTCATGGGATAATATGGCTAAAAACTCGTCTTTCATGCGGTTGGCTTCACTCAACTGCTCTGTTTGTTGCTGTAAAGAAGCAATTAAGCTAGCACGTTCCATGGCAATCGCTATTTGGTCGCACACTGCTTGCATCATCCCTCTTTGATTATCGGTGAAGCCAGAGCGACTGCGACTGCCAAAGGAAAGAGTACCCAAAAGCCGCCCTTGGGTCATCAATGGGTAACAATAGTAAGCAGTAATGCCTAAAGAGCGGATCAAGTCTGTTTTTGGATCGTTTGAGTGCTGTACATGTTCTACAGAAATTGGTCGGCGTTGCTGGGCTACAGTACCGCAAACTGCTTGACCGTACTCCAGCCACTCGATTTCTTTGGCTAGTTTCTCAGAAATGCCTGTGAAGGAGGCTAGCCGCATTAAGCGATCGTCTTGAACTAAATAGTTAAAGTAAACATCCAAACCAATCTGTTCTGCAAGTTTGCGAAATACACTGTCGAGTAATGCTATTGGCTGTTGGCTAGATAGTAAATCGCTGGCTGTACTGAAAAGTAGTTGGAGCCTTTTGTAACCTAATGAAAGCGCTTTGTCTACCTGTTTAAGGTTGGTAATGTCTTGAAACGCCAACAAACAGGTGGCTGGATAACCGTGCATAGGAGGCAGACTATCAGCAAATATATGTAGCGATCGCACGCCTTTACTCGTATGCCAGTTTACTTCCAAGCCATCCAGTCGTTCTCCACGGGCAACCCGTACCCCAGGCATTTGCTCGTTGGGGATGCGTTCACCCACTGCATCTGTGTAGTGGTAAGCTGTATGATACTCCTCGACTGATACACCTTTAGGAAATTCGCCTCCTGCCAATTCATCAGCAGCTCGATTCGCAAAAGTTACTCGCGCCGTTCCTGGTTCGATAAACAACAGTGGCATCGGCATTAAGTTCAGCACATCTTCTAGCCATTTTTGCTGATTCCAAAGTATCGCCTCTGCCTGCTTACGCTCTGTAATATCCAAAAATGCACCAACTGAGCCTCTGGTTTTACCCTCTTCATCAAACAGTGGTGCAACATACTCTAGCAGCTTGACAATTTTTCCATTTTCATGAACGATATCAGCTTCAAAATCCAGGACTTCTACGCCATGAGTGGCAGCGTACTGCATGGGGAGTTCTTCTGGCGACAGTTCTTTACCCTCGCGGTAGACTTTAAACCTCGGTCTTTCGTTAATGGGAGCACTGAGGGAGGCATTGATATCTGATGATATCCCCAACTGCTTGGCGAAAGCGGGATTGACTTTGATATTTTGGCACTCAGGATCTTCGGCGATGCCAATCCCAATGGGAATGACTTCAAACAAAGTTTGTAACTCGGTGATGCGACGCTGTAGATCCTTGTTAAGTTGTACTATTTGTTCTTTTGCCTGCTTGCGCTCGGTGATGTCACGAGTTACAGTTGCTAAAGCTATTGGTTGACCAGTTTTGTTGTCTGTAACAATGAAAATGTTGTACTCAACTGGTATTGGCAAACCTGTCTGGAAGTGCCGAAAGCGGAATTCTCCCTGCCAGCGTCCTTGTGCTAGTACAGTCGGCAGAATATGTTCTCGAATAAAAGCTTTGTCTTCAGGCATTAGGTAATCTAATAATACCTTTTGCTTAGCTTCTTCAATGCTTTCAAGCCCTACAAGCTTTTGACCTGCATCGTTAAGATAAAGGGATTCACCTTCTAGGGTAGCTATGCTGATAAAGTCAGAGCTATTTTCTATCAGAGATACTAATTTTTGTTTCTCTGCCTCTGCTTGCTGGCGTTCGCTCAAGTCAAAGATAAAAGCAACTAATTCTTCCCGTTTTTCTCCTACTAGTACGTAACCAACTAATACCGGAATGCAGCTACCATCCTTATGAATGAATTCTTTTTTGTAAGGCGTACAAGTACCTTTTGTATTTGCCTTTGCTTGAGCGACACCTTGCTCGTCCAAGTATACATACTCTGGTGGTGTGATATTGCTCCAGTTTAATCTCCCTGCTAGTAGCTCTTCTTGCGTATAACCGAGCAACCTGAGAAATTCGTCGTTTGCTTGTTGGATACCCCCGTACACATCGCCAAACAAAATGCCAATGACGTTAGAATCTACAAAACTTCTGAGTTTTTCTTCATAGGTTCTCACAGCAGAATCATTTTGGCGGCAGAGGCGTTCAATAACTGTGGCACTTTGCCAAACCAAAAAAACAAAAATTACAATCAGGATGATAGCAAACAAAGATAGTGCGAAAGCTGGACTGTAATGTCCTAATTGTTGACCTTGAAGAATTAGCCACCCTAATACAAAAGGTACTGCGATCACGGCTACCAACAAACGACGTGCTAGTAAGCCACCGTAAGTATTGCTCGTGATTACCCCCATACATCCTTGGTCTGGACGCACCCACAAAATACCTGTACAAAGCACGATGAATGTCAATGCCGTGTGTAATGCCATTGATGTTGTGTAAGGGGCAAAACCGTAGAGAACTTGCACTTTGTAGGTATAGCCAATCACAGCCTGTAAGGAAATCAAAGCGGCTAAGAGGGCGAGAATCTGGGCATACCAATAGCTACGGTGGTTTTTTTGGTAGACTAGGAGATTGAAAGCTATGCTAATCAGCAAAAAATTTAATGCCGTATTCAACCCCATTAGCCCTGGACGGAATGTCGTCACAGCGGTTGGGGAGTCACGAAACATTAGTTCATTAATACTGAGATGCCAGCCGAACAGATATTCAACAAGTGCGAGCAAACTAATTAAGGCAACCGCTGTTGCTAAAATTCTGGAGAGCCTTAAATAGAAAACATGAGAACGAGGAGAGTTCTTTTTGTTTACCCTTGTTTTTGTCTGCTCATCCAAATCGAACCTATTACCCTTTGCTTTTTGCGACAGCCACAGCAAGATGCCAGATAGTATAAAGCATAGTGCTGTATTTGCCTTCATTGTTGCTGGACTGCCAGGGAAACCAGCCTTGAGAAATTCGATGTGGAAATTCCAGCCTAGTAGTACCAAGACACCGACCAGAACCGCGATCGCACTTGCAACTCGTACCACTAGTGAATTATGAAAATCTTGCGATCGTAAGCGGCTAACATTTAACATTGACGTTCTTCTAACCGCATCTATCTAGCGTAGTAATTTTTCTTACATTTTTCTACTTGAATGCGGTTATGTATATAATGCTACTGTCTAATGGCTAATTTTTCATCTATCTATGTGCATATCTTTTTTCAAAGTAGTCTAAAGTTGATAATTATTCTCCTTGCCCCCCTGCCCCTCTGCCTTATACTTAATTGCTAGTAATGCCTGATATTCAAGAACACGTAGATACTCTTGCCAGAAAATTTGTTCCATCCTACAGATTTCTTCGTTCACAAAAATCCACGATTGATAGCAGCCATTTTATTCAATCTGAATTCAAAAGCAAATCAATTAAAGTGTTGAGTTGGAACATTGCTAAGAACAATTACGATAAAATTTGGCTAAGAGATTTTTTAAACATTCGTAAACAATATCAACCAGACCTGATATTCTTACAAGAATTTCGCCTAGAAGTAGGAGTAGAAAAGGTAATAGAATGGCTAGATATGAGTTGGAATTTTGCTCCTAATTTTATAGATGCTCATCATCAAAGTTATTCTGGAATTTTCACAGCAGCTAGAACTAGTTCGCTTTCCAAAAAAGTTATAATCACTAAACATCACGAGCCGATTATCAAAACTCCTAAAATTTCGCTGATTACTGAGTATCCGCTATCTCATAACGGAGCAACTCTTTTAGCAATTAATAGTCATCTTATAAATTTTGTAGATATAAACAAATTTAGAATCCAACTGCATGAGTTAGAATTGGCTTTATCTGCACATCGTGGACCCATTATCTTTTCAGGAGATTTCAATACCTGGAGTCGAAAACGAGCAATTATTCTGGATAAAGCAGTAACTAAACTGGGGTTGATGCCAGTAAATTTTGCACCCCAGGAAAGCCGAAAAATTAAACGGTTCCTATTATCACCTCCCCTAGACTGGATTTTTTACCGAGAACTCAGTCAAAAGAAAACTAGCGCTCAAGTGCTAGACCACATTTATTCATCCGATCACAAGCCATTACTGGCAGAATTTTCTTATACCGATACCCAACAAAAATAAAATGCTTGTAGATGGTGGTGTTCTACTAGCTGTTTTTAGTACAGCTACAGTTGTTGTTCATGCCTTAGGAATTGCACATGCTGCCCATGCTGTAATGAATGTGCGTTCTTCTCAAGGGGCGATCGCTTGGAGCATTTCTCTGGTTACATTTCCCTGGTTAGTTATTCCGTTGTATTGGATTCTAGGAAGAACTAAATTTCACGGATATACCGAAAGCCTGCGCTCAGTTTATACACAACACCACAAGCTTGTCTGGCAGACTTACAATGAACTTGCAGAATTTAAAGTTGCACCACCAGATAATTTAGCACGTCTGCAAATACTGGCTGAGACTTTTACAGGAATTCCTTTCACATCAGGCAATGCTGCCGAATTGCTGATTGATGGCGAGCAAACCTATGAGGCAATGTTGAGAGCGATCGCGTCGGCGACAAATTATATTTTGTTGCAATCCTATACTGTTAATGACGATCGAGCTGGTAACACTTTTAGGGAAGCGTTGATTGACAAGGTAAAGCAAGGAATCAGAATCTATTTTCTTTACGATGAATTTGGTTCAAAAAAACTATCGCGCTCTTATATCAAGTCTCTACAAGAAAATGGCATTCAAGTGAGTGGATTTCGTGCCACCAAAGGCAAAGGCAATCGTTTCCAGCTCAATTTCCGCAACCATCGCAAGATTTTGGTGGTGGATGGTGAAATAGCATTTGTCGGTGGTTTGAATATTGGTGACGAATACTTGGGAAAAAATCGCCGCCTGAGTCCTTGGCGTGACACCCACATGATACTCCAAGGCCCAACTGTACAAACTCTGCAAAACACCTTTGTACGAGATTGGTACTGGGCAAATCGAAAAGTTCTCGAAGTTAACTGGCAGATTAAAGCTAATAAAGAAATCAACCAAACCGCATTAGTAATTCCGACAGGCCCCGCAGATCGGCTAAAAGCCTGTAACCTTTTTTTTGTCCATGCAATCAATCAAACAAAGACTCGCCTTTGGATTGCCAGCCCTTACTTTGTGCCAGATGATTCAACACTAACAGCCTTAAAGCTAGCAGCAATGCGCGGTGTCGATGTACGAATTATCTTACCAAACCACCCCGATCACTTATTAGTTTATTTATGTTCTTTTTCGTACTATACCGAAATGGAGGAAATCGGTATCAAGCTGTATCGCTATAAAAATGGGTTCATGCACCAGAAAATTATCCTCATTGATGACGACATGGCAGGTGTAGGAACTGTTAACTTGGATAATCGCTCATTCTTTCTTAACTTTGAAGTGATGTGCTTTATTGCTGAGTCTCGCTTTATTCAAAGTGTGGAAAAAATGTTACAGGTTGATTTGGCTGCTTCTGTTGCTATTGATTTATCTGAATACGATAGAAAACCTCTGTGGTTCAAATTAGCCGTGAGAGTCTCTCGGTTGCTGACTCCTTTGCTTTAAAGCAAGTTGATTGCAATTTTTACGAGCATAAGTGCTGAGAAACTAAACCAGAAGCATTGGGATTATGCTGAAGATAATCTGCTATTCTTGAGCATCCTTGCTGCATCAAATCATCTAAATCTAGATTCCACAGCATCACTCCGCTATCTGCACCACCACTTAGTAATAATTTACCATCAGGACTAAAGCTAACACTCTTTACTTGATTTGCATGTCCCAATAGTGTTTTCATTAATGTACCATCACTGATATTCCATAGTTTGATGGTATTATCAGCACTGCCAGAAGCTAGTATTTGTCCATCTGGACTGAAACTTAGGCTAGTTACGCCATCTGTATGACTAGAGAGGGTATTAATTAACCTGCCGTCTGTCACATTCCACAGTTTGATAGTATTGTCCCAACTGGCAGAAGCCAGCGTTTTGCCATCTGGACTGAATCTTACGGATGCGATCGCTAAACCATGACCAGTCAAATTTCTTACTAAAGTACCATCAACTTGCCAAAGTTTGACTGTATTATCAGCACTACCAGAAGCTAGCAGCTTACCGTCAGGACTAAAACTGACACTCGTTACCTCATCAGTATGTCCTGTGAGAGTTTGTAATAATTTACCATCAACAAAACGCCACAACTTAATAGTTTTATCAGCACTGCCAGAGGCAATAATTTGATTATCTGGACTCAAACTAATACTAGTAACTCTGTCGTTGTGTCCTGTAAGTGTTTTAATTAAATGCTGATTTTTTATATCCCAAATTTTAATAGTTTTATCACTAGCTGTCGCTATGTCATCAAGGCAAAAAATAACAGCATCAATAATATTGTTATTACCTTTAAACTTAATCAAGGGCGATGCACGAGCAATTTTATCTCTTTGCCAAATTGTGATATCTCCATCCCAACCCGCAGATGCAAACATTTTTCCATCTTGGCTGAAGCTTACATCATGAACGTTATCTGTTTGATTTTTATTATTTAACTTCCACAATCTAATAGTTTTATCAGCACTGGCAGAAGCAATAATTTGACCATCAGGGCTAAAGCTAACATCTCTAATTTTTTCGCCATGCCCTTTAATAGTTGCCAATAAATTACCATCCAACTGCCAGATTTTGATAGTGTTGTCAGCAGCAGAAGCTAAAATCTGGCTGTCTGGACTAAAGCTAGTACTGTTTACTTGTTCGCTGTCACCTTCTAAAGTTTGTAACAGTTGTCCTTCAATATTCCATAATTTGATAGTTTTATCGCCACTACTAGAAGCGAGAGTTTTGCCATTAGGACTAAACTTAATACGGGTAACGCGCCCTTTATGTCCCACAAGAATTTTAATTAACTTACCATCTGTTATCTGCCACAGTTTCACCATATTATCTTCACCACCAGAGGCGATAGTTTTTCCATCAGGGCTAAAACTGATAGTATTCACCCAGCCATTATGAGCATTCCAGGTGTTAATTAAAGTTCCATCAACACGCCACAATTTTATAGTTTTATCATGGCTAGCAGAAGCCAGAGTTTTACCATCAGGGCTAAAATTAACTTCAGTAATAATATCAGTATGTCCTGTGAAAGTTTGGATTAAGTTGGTATCAATATATTCTATACAAGTTTGTGTGTTTATTTCTCTCTTATTAATTACGCATGAATTATTAATTGTATAGAGTTTAATAGTATTATCAGCACTAGCAGCAGCGAGTAATTTACTATCTGGACTAAAAGCAATACTTGTAACTCTGTTTGTAGCTCCTGTAATTGTCGTAATCAATTGACCATTTGAATGCCATAGTTTTATTGTCTTGTCATCGCTAGCAGAAGCCAAAATCTTACCATCAAGGCTAAAACTGATAGCATTAACTTGTTGACTGTGACTTTGCAGACGATTAATTTCTTGAGTTTGATTAATAGCCTGCTGGAAAGTTGCCGTAGTAGCTAACTGAATATCTTTTGGAGGTGCAAAAAATTGCTTGAGTCCTTGTCCAGCTTTCACACTAGAAATTACAGCTTCTAGTTGCTGGTTTGAAAACAAAAATGCTTCTGATGATGCATTTAAAGCAGCAATTTCTCGCAACTGAGCTGCTTGCTTTTGAAAGTAAGCTAAACCGCCAAAACCACTTGCAGCAATGCCCAATACACTAATAATTGCCACAGCCCTTTGAGCTTGTCTGAGTCTTTTCTTTTGCTCAAGTTGTTGTTGCTGTCTAGCTTCTAAACAAGCAGCTATGAAACATTGGACATCAACAGATAATTCATCTGTGTATTTGACATAAATTTCTTCTGCTTCTGCAAGGCGGACACCATGCAACAAAAAATCTGGTTGCTGGCTATTGTGTTTCCATAAAGCTGCTGCTTGTTCAATTTGGCGAGTCAGCCGCAACCTGCTGCGATTTTCTTCTAACCACCAGCGCAAAGTTGACCAATGACGGATGAGGATTTCATGAGCAACTTCGATTGTGACAGCAGAAGAGATGGGGGCAGGGGAGGCAGGGGGAGCAGGGGAGGAAGATTTATTTTCGTTGTCTGTTTCCTTATCTCCTCTGCTACTGCCAAAAGTTCCATCTTCTTCTAAATTCACGACAACTAACTTTGCAGCAGTTAACGCCAAGAGGGTTCTTTCAATTAATTCATTTGGGTACTTTTTCACCACCAACTCTGATTTAAATACTCTGCGCCTAGTATCTTCTGTACCCTCTCCTAATTGGGTTAGCGACAGAAAAATCCAACGAGCGCAATCTTGAGCTTGGTTATCTAAACTTTCGTAAACTTCCTGCGCCTTACGTTCTAATGCCCCTTTAATTCCACCGATTTGCTGCTGGTAAGCCACTAGTGTCAACTCGCCTGCTTTGCGGAATTCCCACAACTGTTCTAGGACAAATTCTAAAAGCGGTAAATCTCCGGCTGAGTGGTTTAACTCTTGCAAGAGAACCTCTACTAGTCCGGGTTCTACTTGTAACCCCACTTGTTGGGCTGGGTTGACAATAACACGGCGGTAGTCATCATCACTCAGTTTGGGAGGTATCAACACGCTCGACTGTTGTAATAACGTAGCCAATGCTGGTACTTCTAGACAGGAAGCGATAAAGTCTGCCCGCACAGTAATTATCAATTTAAACTTATCAGAGGCATAGGCGATCGCTCCTAACATCAGTTCTAAAAACCGTTGTCTATCTTCACTAGGCGCAAGAGTAAATAATTCCTCAAACTGATCTATCACCAAAATCACCATCGGTTCTGGTCGGCTACGCACCCAGTAGACAAAGCCCTCTACCCCCTGGTACAGCATTGCTTCGAGTAAAAGATGAGCAGATGAGGAAGATGTTGATATTACCCCCCCTGCTTCTTCTACCCCTCTGCTCCTCTGCCCCTCTGCCCCTCTGCCCCTCTGCCCCTCTGCTCCCTTGCTCCCCTCCCCCAGTCGTCGCGCTAAAGTCTCCAAAGGATTCGCGCCGGGACGCAAGTTTTTAATTAACCAAGAATCACTACCAGGTAATTGTTTACCTGGGCGCAGTTGGGCGATTAATCCCGCTTGCACAATCGAAGACTTTCCACTACCAGAAGCACCCACTACAGCCAAAAATGATTTGTGAGCGAGTTGGGCAATCAATTGCTGAGTTAAAGATTCTCTGCCATAGAAATATTGAGCATCTTCCTCACCAAAAGCTTTTAATCCACGGTAGGGACAAATTCTTAAATCCAATGCTGCTGTTTTGTTACTGCGCGTGCCAGCGATCGCAGGTACAATTTCAATTACGCCTTGTGTGCCTGATAGCCAAATATGCAATGGCAAAGATGGAAGGAGTTGCGTTTGTGCTGCTAGGTGGACTTGTAATTGAGTAATCCAACCAGCAACCGATAAGCCAACGGGTTTAGAGCTAGTTTTTAAAGTCTCAATCAGTGCTTGGGCAAATAGTTCTGGATTGTCTTTTGGAAAGGCAGCAGCAATAATGCACTGTCCTTTTTCCGACCCTAGTTGCAGGTCTTCAACCCATTCCTGTATTGGTGCAAGACCTTGTGCCCCTACAGGACAATCTAAAATAATAATTTGTTGATTAACCTGAGAACGGCGTAACTGCTGTCTTAACCAAGAACGACTTAGCCAAATATCTTCTAACAAAACTAATGCTGCTTCTCCAGAGGGAGTTTCTTCAAGTCGTCCACGCACGTATAACAATATTGTTGCTGGTTCTTCAGTTCTGTGTGGCTGCGGTTGACTTACAGAACGCAGACATTCTTTAATGGCTTCGCGAACATCTTTGGCAGTTATGGTTCCAGAACGGGGTAAATATTCTAACTCAAAGGCACCAGCACTAGCCAAAACTTTACTGAAATCTAGTGCTGCTTGAGAGCCACTGATTCCCTCTATTACTAATGCTTTTCTCGGAGGTAGAGATTGAGCGATCGCAGGTATTGTACCTAGAATTAGTTCTCCAATTCCTTCTACAATCCGTTTGGGGGTTTGCAGAGGATATTCGCGCTCAAGTTGAGTATCGCCTTTGCCTCTTTTTTGCTGATTAATTAATCGTAATTGTTGATTAGTTTTATCTATATATTGCAGTGTTTGATGATAAACATAACGATAAAGTCCATCAGCAGAAATTACACCTTGAGCATCTACCGCATCACCGCGTAAACCCCGCATCAAATAATAAGTAAATACTCCATGTCCTAGTTCGGGAAACTCCCAAGATTGCTGGTCTGTATCGCAAGAAAGTAAAGCATAAAAACCTTTACTTTTAGCAGCGCGTTGCTGTAATACTTCTACTAATTGCGGTGTAGCATTGAGCAAAGGTTCTACTGTCTCTCTAAGCGACATCCCCCCACTATGACAAGCATCCAACCAGACTAACTGATTTTGTACCCCACTATTACTTAATAGATGTAACAATTCTTTTACAGCTAAACCTGTTTTTTCTAGGTTATCTTTTTGCGTATCTGCTAAACATAAAAATGCTTGCTGTGTAGTTGGCTGGAGCATTCCATGTCCAGAAAAATAAAACAGAATTGTATCTGTTGGTTGAGCAGTAGTAGTAATTTCCTGTAAACTACTAAGAACAGTGGTTAAAAGTGGCAATTCAGCTGCAAAATCATGGTAAATTTTGATTTCTTTTTGGGAAAATTGCTCTTGTGTTGCACTTGTTAAAGCTTCTGCTAATACCTGACAATCAACTGCTGAGTAACGCAGACACGGAAGTTGCTCATCCTGGTATTGATTGACTCCCACTAGTAACAACCAAAGTTTGGGAGCAGTTATTTGTTTGGTTTGAGTTGAGCGACTGGTAGCAACACCGCGTGGCATTTTAGTTAAGTGTATTCTCTAGAATTATCTTGTTAATATTAGTAGCAAATACTAATTTGTAATTAATAGACATAGAAAATGGCTTGATACAGGGGGTTGACCCTGCGTTACTCTCCTCCTAAAACAATACAGGACTTACGCAAGGACTACGATTTTACGTCATTACGAGCGTACTCCTTCTCCTACAGAGACGCTAGCGCGAACGGAGAACCCGCAGGGTAGCGAAGTAATCGCAAAGGCTTAGTTTTTCGTTACGAGTGCGTAAGCCCTACAATAGATACTTTCCTATAGATAGGTTGGTGTGGTTTTATGCAGTGAATTTAGAAAATTTTATTACTTAACAGTACTATAGGAATCTTATTAGACTTTTACATACCTCCGTATTATCTCGTAGTTTTGTTCAATAATTAAATATTAGTCGGTAATATTTTTAATACTCTTTCAGAAATTTAACTTGAGAAAAAACTTCAAATCTGCTCTGAGTAAAGGTTATGGCAATTAAGTTGACAATCTTTGGAAAAAGTGTGTGTATAATCGGTAGCTGACAATCTGCAATGTATTTATCGCTGAAAGGCTATTATATGTCAGACCAATTCACATTTACCGTTACCAATCAAACCGAACAGGCAATTACAGAGTTGTGGGTATCTGTCGATGATGAAGAGTGGGCTCCATTCACCTTGAGTGATTCAGGGATTCCATCGGGTGAAACAGCAACAATTGCTTGGGCTGAATACACGAATGATTCGCCCTGTGAATGGTACATCTCTGCTGTATTTGAAGATGAATCAGAAACTGAGTCAGCCCTATTTAACTTTTGTGAAGAACCAGATTTAACAATCGGATAAATTCCCTATTGTAACCGCGCTTCACAGATGAAGAATCATCACCTCTAGGCATAAAAACAAAAGCCCTACCTCGAAAGCATCTAGGTGGGGCTTTAGATGCTACTCTAACGCCATTATGTGCCACATTCAATCATTTAGCAGGCACGCTACGTTATTCAATAGTTTGACGACATCGGGTTGAAAGTAGGTACAGTAAAGCATTCAGTTCCAGATTAGCCCGTAAAAAGCGCGATCGCCCCAGGTACAAGCATCTTAAGAAAACATTCCTGAAACTGTTGAAGGTTTATTTTTACACCCAACCTAGGCTTCGGGCTTCAATTGCTGCCCAAATGCGCCGTGTTTTCTCATTCAAATAGGGCAATTACGAATCATACTTGTCTTGAATGCTTTCTACTACCTGCTTATTAGACATATAAGCCTTTAATTCAGTTACATTCTGACGATCTAACCATTCGGTGAATTGTTCAAGTTATTTTTACATGATGCCTTAGCGATCCGATAAGTGGGAGATACAGCTTGATTTATGCAGTAGATGACTGGATGAACAGGCAGGACTGGTATGTGATACTGCCACTAGAATCATTAATTAGCTGGTTTGACGTTAGAGGTTTTGTAAAGGAAGACTCTGACAATGATTGGTGTTATGAAGCCTACCTTGACAGTGCTGATGAATGTTATGACACAAAACATGGCATAGAAAATGGCACAAAACATGGCAGGACTCTGGTAACGGCATCCTCGATCCGCTAGTAGAGCATTTTACTGTCAACCCCACCATAAGCATATGTAATAGATACTCTGTCTTATACTGCATTCTGCTTATTTATTTTCTTGCGTGTGGTATGCTTTTGGTATAAGATAAATACACCTCTCAGTAATTCTTGTCTAGCAACCATTTTGTTTAACACCATGCAACTAGACAAGAATTACTGACTCTGCAAGTTGTAGATTTTCGCAGCAATCTTGTGGCATCTTCTGCTGATAAGGGTCGGCTAAAAAGATAGCCTTGCATTAATTCACATTCAAGAATTCGCAATACATTTCGTTGTTCTTCAGTTTCCACACCTTCGGCAACAACTACAAGATTCAGTCCATGCGCCAAAGCAATTATCGCAGTTGTGATGGCTGCTTGACAATTCTCCTTAGTTAGATCGCACACGAAAGACTTGTCAATTTTTAAACAGTTGATAGGAAAATTTTTGAGATAACTAAGAGAACAATACCCCGTGCCAAAATCGTCTATGGAAATGGAGACACCCATATTACATAATTTACTCAAAATTCCCTTGGTTAAAGCCACGTTTTCCATGGCAATACTTTCGGTAATTTCTAACTCCAAACAATGGGAATTCAATTTAGTCTCCAACAATATTTGACTCACCAAATTGAGTAAGTTAGATTGCTGAAATTGTCGTGTAGAAAGATTAACTGCTACTGTCAGCGTCGGGAAACTAAGAGCATCCTGCCAAGCTTTATTTTGAGCGCAAGCAGTTCGTAAAATCCATTCACCTATGGGTACAATTAGTCCTGTTTCTTCAGCGATTGGGATAAATTTTTCAGGAGGAATTAAACCTAGTTTTGGGTGTTGCCAACGCAGCAAAGCTTCCATTTTCGTAATTTCACCCGTGGTGATATTCACCTGTGGTTGGTAGAAAACTCTAAATTCTTGCCGTTCTAGAGCATAGTACAAGCTATTTTCCAAAATTAACGATTCTGAAGCTTGTGAATTTATTTCTGGGTGATAAAATTGATAGTGATTTCGTCCCTGTGACTTGACACGATATAATGCTGCCTCAGCATGTTTAATCAAGGTTTTTGCATCTTTTCCATGCATAGGATATAGGGCAGTACCAATGCTGACACTAACATGCAAGTGATGATTTTTGATATCAAATCCAGGTTTAAAAGCTGCTAATATGCGTTCTTGTATGTGAGCTACATTCTTGGTATCGCTAACTTCGGGCAAAAGTATCGTGAACTCGTCACTTCCCCAACGGGAAATAGTATCAACCGATCGCAGGCATTTTTTCAAACGTTGAACTACACTTTGCAATAGTTCATCTCCAATGTCATGCCCTAGTGTATCATTGATGATTTTGAAGCGGTCTAAATCCAAAAAGCAGACTGCTAGTTCGCTGCCAGATCGATCTGCTTGTGCCAAGGACTCACAAAGCCGCTTATTAAACAAGACTCTGTTTGGTAAATCAGTTAAAAGGTCATGCAAAGTTTGATGGCGAATTGTGGCTTCTGCTAACTTATGAGCTGTAACATCCCGAAAACTCCAGACTCTGCCCACGATTTTGCCGCCAAGGCGTTGCGCTTCTGAATGTCGCTCAAATATGCTTCCATCTTTTAATGCGATCGCATCATCACTGTTTGTATCTGGTTGCAGATGTAATTTTCTCACAGTGGCTAGATACTTTTTCGGGTTTTCTAGCTGTTTTGCTATTACTCTCAGTGCTTGTCCAAAATTCCTTGAGTCAATCGATGACTCAGGAATCTGCCACATCTGCACAAATTTTTGATTAAAGTCTGCAATATTACCTTGATTATCTACTACTAAAATACCGTCAGTCGTGGATTCTAGTGTTGCCCGTTGCAAAGCAAGAGACTTCTCTAATTCTGCTTGGATTCGCTTGCGTTCGGCTATTTCCTTATGTAATTCAATAGTACGCTCATAGACACCATTTTCTAATTGACAGGCAAAATTTTGGTTTTCCGCAATCAATTTTTTTAGTATTTTTTCTAATGATAAGCATTCATATACTAAAGCAAGTAGACATGCTACGGCTGGCAAAAAGGCAATTTCTGTTGCTAACAACAGTTTTGACTCCATACATTTATCAAAGCCAGTAAAGCCTACAAAATCAACTTTGGTAATTATTGGTAACACCAAAATCGATAAGTCAATTAATTTTACGCTTAAGCAGCTGAATAAACCAACCATTAGAAGCATCGTGGTAGTCTCTGCTATCGTAGATAGGATATACTTTTTTGTTAAAATCTTGCTTTAATTTTCATTTGAAAAAGCTTTGATTTAATCTATCAACTAACTGAAATTAGTTGAAATATTTTTTGAGAATTTAGTTAAGTTTTATATGCATTTCGATCTCAACTGGATTTTTAAGTTTTCAAAACTTTCAGCATTAATCAAAATTTGCAAAAACTAGGATTTGCAAATTAAAAATGTTGTGTTATAATTTTAAACTTTATTTTGACTTTAGTAGTTATTATGATAGTTTACATTTCCTTAATATTCCTAGTAAAAGGCTTATTTAATTTTAATTTTTTAATCTTAATATTTAATTAAGAATTAAAATTATTACAAACTGTTAAGCTAAATACCATTATTTTTAGTTATTAAAAATAAGTAAAACAAAAAATGATACTTCTGTATCAGAAAAATTCACAGTGTTGTAACTGTTAGTTCTGAAACAGAAAATCATACAATTGAAAGAGTTATACGCTTATTAGTAGCATGCATGTATTAAAATTTAATGTATTCCTAAATACATATAATAGTAAGTAATAATAATTTCGTATATTACAGCTATAAATTATTCCTACTGCTTTCCTTTCTCTCCAAATCTGGGAAATTCAAAGAATTAGACAATTTAATCCCTACAGCATCAACAGGAAAAATTAGAGACAGCAGTTTGGCGTAAATATTCTTGTTGTTGCTGAATATTAGTTGCAGAAGAAGACAATTCGTGCTTTGGTTCCTAAAGTTGAAGAAAGTGACCATCGTGCAGAGGGCAAAGAACACTTTTACAAGACCTCTAGGTACAATACATAAGCTTCTTCCTTATTTCATAAATATTATGGGCAGCACTTTTGGGCATCTATTTAGCATCAGCACTTTTGGCGAGTCCCACGGCGGCGGTGTGGGAGTTGTAATTGACGGTTGTCCTCCACGGCTGGAAATTTCTGCCCAAGAAATTCAAGTAGAGTTAGACAGAAGACGACCGGGACAAAGTAAGATTACAACACCTCGCAAAGAAGCTGATTCCTGCGAGATTTTGTCTGGTGTGTTTGAAGGTAAAACTCTGGGGACACCCATAGCAATTTTGGTACGGAACAAAGACACGCGTTCTCAAGATTACGACGAGATGGTGCAGACGTATCGCCCTTCTCATGCGGATGCAACTTATGATGCCAAATATGGTATTCGCAATTGGCAAGGTGGGGGTAGGTCGTCAGCGCGTGAGACAATTGGAAGAGTAGCAGCAGGTGCGATCGCTAAAAAAATTCTCCGTCAAGTTGCCAATGTCGAAATCATCGGTTACGTCAAGCGCATCAAGGATTTAGAAGGTGTAGTCGATCCTAATACTGTCACCTTAGAACAAGTGGAAAGCAACATCGTCCGCTGTCCCGATGCTGAATGTGCCGATCGCATGATTGAATTAATTGAACAAACTGGCAGACAAGGTGATTCTATCGGCGGTGTTGTGGAATGCGTAGTGCGAAATGTCCCCAAAGGTTTAGGCGAACCAGTATTTGATAAATTAGAAGCTGATATCGCTAAGGCTGTGATGTCTCTTCCTGCTAGCAAAGGTTTTGAAATTGGTTCGGGTTTTGGCGGGACGTTGCTCACTGGTTTTGAGCATAACGATGAATTTTATATTGATGAAAATGGTAAAATTCGTACTGTGACTAACCGTTCTGGTGGCATTCAAGGTGGAATTTCCAACGGAGAAAATATTATTTTACGAGTTGCATTTAAGCCAACAGCAACAATTAGAAAAGAACAAAAAACAGTTACTAGTGAAGGTGAAGAAACAGTATTAGCCGCAAAAGGACGGCACGATCCTTGTGTGTTACCGCGTGCAGTTCCAATGGTGGAAGCGATGGTAGCTTTGGTACTGTGTGACCATTTGCTGCGGCATCATGGGCAGTGTAAGGTGTTGTAATCACACATACTTCGTGACTAGCGATCGCCTGACCAAGTTATTATCACTAAGCACTTCTCAAAGCAACAATTGGGTCGAGTTTAGCAGCACGACGTGCGGGAACGACACCAAAGAATAAACCAATACCGCCAGAAACACCAACGGCCATGGCAATTGCCAAAGGCGAAATTCCCGCTTCTAAGGGAGTTAAGGCTGCTACCAAGAAAATACCGCTGACACCAACCGCAGTCCCAACTAAGCCGCCAATGGCAGAAACAATCACTGCTTCAATCATAAACTGTAGCAAAATATCTTGCTCTGTTGCCCCGATCGCTTTTCGCAATCCGATTTCTTGGGTGCGTTCGGTGACGGAAACCAGCATAATATTCATGATGCCAATGCCACCGACAAACAGTGATATACCTGCGATCGCTGCTAGCATAATTGTCAATGCACCTGTGATTTGACCAACTGTTTGCAAAGCATCCTTTTGAGTGTTGATGGTAAAATCATCTTCTCCGGTAAGTTTGTGTCGCAAGCGCAGCAAATTGGTAATTTGAAACTGTGCGGCATCCACACTATCAGAATTTTTAGCCGAAGCAGTAATATAAGTTAACTCCAGTCCATAGGGAGAAGTTCGCCCAACAATTCGGTTTGCTGTTGTAATAATCGGCATCAATACTGCATCGTCATAATCGACACCCAGGTTTGAGCCTTTGGCTGTTAATACTCCAATCACTTGAAAGCTGGCATCTTTGATTCGCAACTGTTGACCTACAGCATTACTATTACCAAAAAATCTTTCTGCCAATTTCGCACCTAGCACCACCACTTGGTTGCTGCGCTTCATGTCTACGTTGGTGAAAAACCGCCCTTTGTCAATTTCAAAGTTTCGTACAGCTAAGAAACTAGGAGTTGTGCCAATAATGTTAATGGAAGTATTTCTGTTACGGGAAGTAACTACCTGCCTACTGTTTAACTCCGCTGTGACTGCTGCTATTGTTGGTACTTGAGTTGCGATCGCCTCGGCATCTTCTAACACCAGGGTTTTCGGCACATCTCTGGAGATGCGTTGAGTTTCCCGATTACCTGGAATCACAAACAACACATTTGGTCCCAACGACTCCAACTGTCCAGAAACGTATTTTTGCCCACCTTCGCCAATACCAATCATGGCAATCACCGAAGCATTACCAATAACTATACCCAGCATAGTAAGGGCGCTACGCAGCTTATTTGACAGCAGAGTTTTCCCTGCCATTTTGACGCTTTCTAAAAAATTCATGTCTTAATAATTACGAATTACGAATTACGAATTACGAATTACGAATTATTCTATTCTTTCGCCTTTTCGATTTTGTAGTCTTTCGGCGGGTTAATAAACACGCGATCGCCTTGTTTAATTCCTTCTAAAATCTGAGTTTGGTCTTTAATTTGTGCCCCGACTGTGACTTCGCGAAATAGAGGTTTATTGTTTGTATCTGGTACGAGTACGCCAGTTTGCCCTTTTTCAGTCACAATTGCTACAGTCGGTAAGACTAAAGCATCACTGACGCGATCGCCTAGGAAGGTAAGATCCACATTTAAGCCGGAACGGAGTTTCTCTGTACCAGTATCAAGAACTACTCGCACCTGGAAGGATGTCACGCCTTGTTCCACCACTGCTTCCGGAGCAATTAGCCGCACGCGACCTTGAAAAATTTGGTCGGGATAAGCATCAGCGATAATTTCCACTTGCTGTCCCTGATTAATTCTGCCAATATCAGCTTCTGGAACTTGAGCTAGTACTTCTAAACCCCGTGCTACGGCAACAATAGAACTAGAAGTTGCAGACGCACTACTAGAAGCAGAAGTTGTAGGTGTCACAAATGCACCAACGTTGGCATATTTTTGCGTGACAATTCCACTCAAGGGAGCGCGAATCACTGTATCTTGTAGCTTCACTTCTGCTGCGGCCAATTGAGCTTGAGCTGATTTCACTGCTGCTTGGCGTTGGGCAATTTCTTCAGGACGGCTGCCATTTTCTAATAGTACCAGTGCTGCCCTAGCTTCGGTAACAGCTGCTTCTTTGGCAGCAACTTCCTCGCTGCGAGTTCCACTTTCTAACAGCGATAATCTTTTTTGCGCTTCTTCTAAACTAGCTTTTGCTCTTTGGTCTTCACTGATGTACTGGTCAAGCTGATCTTGAGAAGTTGCTCCCTGCCTGGTTAATTCTCGATATCGGGTGACGCGTGCTTGCGTCAGGTTCACCTGTGCTTTCGCTGAGTTAACTTGAGCTTGAGCTTGTTCAATCTCTTGGGAACGATTACCAGCACGGGCTTGATTTAGCTGTGCCTGTGCTTGTGATAAACGGGCTTTGGCTTGGGCAATTTCTTGGGGACGATTTCCGGCGCGGGCTTCATCCAACTGGGCTTGAGATTGTGCTAAGTTAGCGCGGTACTGAAGGATTTGTGCTTGGATGTCGCCTAGATCCATCCGGGCAATAATTTGTCCTTGCTGCACGCGATCGCCCTGTTCCACATATAATTGCGCCAGCACCCCAGGATTTTTGGGACTGATATTCACACTTTGAACTGGCACTACCTTACCACTAGCTGTAATCCGCAGGGTAACGTTTTTTGCTTCTACAGGAACAGTTAATTGCGTAATATCTTGTTTGTTTGTGCCCTGATTTACAAAGTTGTAGGTTATGGTTGTCCCAACAACCAAAGTACCTGCTGTCATCAGCCCAATTAGCCAGCGTTGTGGATGTTTAACTTTACCAATAAAGGGAATTTCTATCTGCATCATCATAAATAGCAACTGACGAATATTGCTTTGCTTGAGTAGCCTTCAGTGGGAGGGTAAGTGCAGGAATATGAAAAACTTGTGGATTGAATATTTATCAATAAACTCATAAATAGACGAATAGGAAGCTTAATAGTTGCTTTATTTTCTTTTATACTAAGCTTTGGTGTTACTATGTGCCTTCACCTGATTGGGTGACTTTAGTTATACTAATTCGGAATTCGTAATTAAGAAAGTCAAGCTCTATTTGGGTTTATACATGCTTGTATCTGTTGCATTCTTTTTGAAAATTGGTATTATTGGTCAATATTTGAGAATCAAATGATTACTCTTGCCTTCATTCCTTTATGGCTGAACAACTTTTCGGCGATAACCATACTTCAACTTGATTGCATTTATAGTTTTATGCTGAAGTCATAGAAATTTTGCAACCCCCCTAGGAGTGAATTTTTCAAACTTCAAAAAATGGTATTTCTCAGCGTCGTAACTCTAAATTTAGCTGTACTTACCAAACTTGCGATCGCTGTAATAAATACAATCGGTTGAATGGGTTTGGCTAAATGTTTTTGAAAGCCAGTTCGCAGCGCTTGCCCTACCCCTGCTCTTAAGCAAGCTACGCGCAGCAGCGACCTTAGGAGAAGGCTAGCCGCCTGACGGACTGCTCACCTCACAGAATGGCTTTGGAGGTACCCTCCCGCAGAACTATCTCACTTTGTCTTTCTTATTTCCCCTTACTTCTGCATAATCATCTGGGCAACTTTTTCCATAACCTGACTGAAGGGATGTTCTGGGTGGCGCAAGCAGAAAACATCGCTACTTGCTAATTGCATCAATTCTTCTGCTACTGGCAAAATACCAGCTACAGGTGCGTTATAAGTCTTTTCTACCTGTTGCTGCAAAGCATCAAAGTCTAGTGCTGGTAATGCTTTGTTGATTAAAAGTAACATTTTTGGTACTTCCAACTTGCGGGCTACCTCAACTGTCACAGCAGTACCTTGAAAATCTTGGCGATCGGGACGTAAGATAAGAACTAAAATATCAGAGATGACGATTGAGAGCAAAGTCTCTTCGTTTAACCCTGGATGAGTATCAATAAATAAGTAATCTAAGTTTAGTACATCAAGCAGTTCTTGAAAGCCTTCATTGAGCAGATTAAAATCAAATCCTTCTCGCAGAACTTTGGTAATATCTCTAGCTTTAATACTAGAAGGAATTAGGTAAATGCGGCTATTTGCCTTTCCTGTTTTACCTAAAATCGAGCTGACATCATAGGCAGTCTCTTCAATATTACAGCGTCCCCAAAGATAATCGTTAAGTGAGTATTTCATTTTCTGCTCATCAAAACCAAACAGAACGTGAATACCTGGAGATTGAATATCAGTATCAATAATGCCAACCCGATGCCCATAGCGAGCTACTATTCCAGCTAGGTTAGCCGTTGAATTCGATTTGCCTGTACCACCCCGAAATGAGTGAATAGATACAATTTTTGACATAGATTAAATTGTTGACTGATTATCAACCACCACAAACAGGAACATTTATTTCTTTAGAATTGCCCATAAGATTAAAAAATAAAAATTTAAAGTTTGTTCCATATATTTTTATTAAGTCTGCTTTTCTTTTTGCTGATAAGATGAGGTTGATAGTAAACCACATCGCTATTTTCATTTGATTCCTGAATAATTCCTTGGAAAATCAGAGTCTCTAAATGTTTCTGTACAATTTCTTTTGCCAGATTTGTATGAACTATAACTTCCTCTAAAGTCACTTTTTTCTGACGAATTATCAAAGTAAAAATTTGCCGTTGTTCATCAGGCAAATTAATGGCATCTGCCAGGCCTTCTTGTGCTGATAATTCCTCAAAGTCTTGGTGATTCATATTTATTATCCTTTAACTTCCTTTTAGTCTCTTAGCTCGACGCTGTAATTGTTCTAAGTATTCTATTTCTTCCTGTTCTTCAACAGTTTCTTGTATCTGTTTTGCTTCTATGTTGTTAGCATCAGTACTATTTTCTTGTGTGTTGATTTGATTGCGTTTGTCACGCACCTGTTGCAAGTAATCTACTTCTTCTATTGGTTTTGTGGGTTGAGAATTTTTAGGGATATCAATTCTTTCTTCAAGACTGAGATTATGAGACTCTAAATTGTCGGTAACAACAGGTGCGATCGCTGTTTGCGAAACTTCTTTGTTATCCCGATTCCGCAAATCCTTGGCTTTTTGCTGTAATTCCAAAAAATAATCGCTTTCTGCGATCGCAGCTACTTCTGCATCCTTTTTGGCTTCGTCAATCTCAATGTTGATTTTCAGGAAGCCTTTAACTGTCTTGACAATTGTGACGGCGTATCTATCTATCAACGCTACACCAACAGCAGTTGCTAATAGTCCTAGTGCTGGCGGTACTAGAGGTATCCACCCAGCTTGGAGAATGATTATATATGCACCTCCGAATAAAATGGCGATCGCTACTCCACCACCTAAAATCAATAGCCAAGGTTTGCGAATCCGCCACGCCAAAAATCCTCCCACTAGTGACCAGGCAAATATCCACAAACTTTCTTGTCCTTGATTCCAATACCAAAAAAGCGATCGTTTATCCAAAACTGCACTCAATATCTGACTGGCATTTTGTACGTGAACTACCACGCCAGGCATTTTTTGGCTGTCTTCGGCTCCTCCACTATAAGGTGTGTAAAAATTATCTTTAACAATTGCTGCTGTATAGCCGAGCATCACAATCTTGTCTTTAATCAAAGGCGGATCGACTTTATCTGCAAGTATGTCGCTAAGTGATACTTGCTTGGCTGCATTCCTCGCAGAACGGTAGTTGAGCAATATTTGGTAATCCCCGATAGCGGTGTGGCGATAACCTGCTGCATTTGGCGATAAACGTTTAAGAACAGTAGATCCAAGTTTTAATTCTCCAGATTTAGTCAGTTCTGGCTCAATTCCTTGCCCTTGCAAGTAACGCACCACCATCTGAAAACTCAGGGATGGCAGTTGATTTTCTGAATTGACATAATTGCAGATATGTTCATTGGGTGCTGGCAGTTTCGAGGCTTGAGGAACGGAAATCACCATACCTTGCCGGACAATTCCACCAGCGTCTACGGGAAAATCGGCAACTCCAACGCGGTCTTCTGGTATGCCTGGTGCCGCCGCGATTCCGGGAGAGTCGGCCTTACTAATTGAACATGCTGCTACAATGCGATCGCTATCAGATAACCGCTTTACTAACTCTGCGCGACCTGCTGCTGGCCCTTGTGGGACATCTCTTAAAATATCTATACCAATTACACGCGGTTCATGCTTCTCTAGTTTCGCCAAAACCTCTGCTAAAGTCCCATCTTGAATCGGGTACTCTTTGCGTGTCTGAATATCTAAGTCATCGATACCAACTACTAAGAAGCGTTTGTCTGGGCCTTCATCGGGACGCATTCTGATTAGCCCATCAAAAGCAGCCAACTCTAGTCCTTCTAGACTACCTAGCACCCGCAATCCAACTATTATGCCAGTCATAGCTAGGCTAGTAACAATTACAGTCCCGCCTACAGTCAAGAACGAACTAAGCAATCTTTTGTTTTTCACTTGATATAAACATTTATTAATTTTTAAAATTTCCCAAAGCAGATAACAGCAGTTAGAAAGAATTTGCCAAGCTAAAATTCAATTTCACGATGGTTGGGCGCAATCAAGCATCACATTTAGGGTAATGGTAATCAGTATGCCCAATCAGTTAGTACAGCGTTTGATTAAGTCGTAGCAAATTCTCTTGGGAAAGACTCCGCCTTTCTCTGCGTTTAAAAACGTTACGATTCCAAGCAAAGCTGTACTTAGGTAAGGTTATAGCACTTATCCTGATTTTTTTACTAATTTTATAAAAAATACTCATAGTGATTGTACTGTGACAAACTAAATTCAAAATTTAATTAATTTATACAATTTATGTCTGTAAAGAGGAACTATCCTAAAAATGAGCAAGTCCTTGAAATGCAGAGTGTAACTAGTTTTTTCATTCTGCTAGGTGCAAAATTGTCTGTGGCGTATTTGCGTCAACGCCAAACGAAAAGTTAAGAGACATTGCCAGCAACAGATGTGTCCATTAATTACAAACTTGATTATTTTGAGCTACAGGTTAATTATTGTAAAAAATTATGCTTAAAAAAACTTTAATCTCGATCGCACTAGGCTTAACCCTATCTACAGATTTATCGCTCGCGACTGTGGCAGCAATAGCAATACCCTCAGATGCAATTTCACAACAAGTTTCTCAGGGTTCACAACCAAGATTTACACCGCGCCGCCGTTCCCTGTTACGATTCAAAGTACCTAGTATTAGAGGTTCTCGTAATCTAGAAGCAGGAGCAGCACGCGGCGAATGCAGTCCTCAAGTTATAAGTGCAGTTATACCCCCAAAACCTGCAACGATGGCATCTAATGACCTACCCGTGCAATTAACAGTAAGCGATCGCCCAACATTTTTTGTGAATGTACCCCAAACTTCCGCAAAGCAAGCAGAATTTTTGTTGCGGAATGAAACAGGAGAAAAAATACTCTTAAACAAAATTGTGCCTGTAACTGTCAGCAAAGGCATTATGAGCTATACCTTACCTGCCGATTTTCCAGGATTACAAGTTGGACAGAAATATAGTTGGCGCTTTTCCCTACTTTGCGATCCTACTGGAGGCGATCGTAGTGGCGATGCGATCGCCAGTGGCTGGATACAACGAGTGCAACCAATTGCAACAGTAGCTACACAGTTGCAGACAGCAACCCAGAGACAGCGCGTGTTGATTTATGCAGACAACGGTTATTGGCACGATACACTCAAAACTTTAGCTGATTTACGTGCGACAAATCCCAACGATTTGACCTTAGTTCGTGATTGGGTAGACCTTTTAAAATCAGTAGGCTTAGATGCGATCGTCAACCAACCCTTAATTCAACTCAACACTGCCACAGCTGTCAACAGATAAAAAAGTATCGATTGGTAAGTTGTCAGTAGTCAGTTATCAGTTGTTATTTTCCTTGTCCCCCTTGTCCCCATTGTCCTCAATCCCCATCTGTTAACCTAGGTGTGCATTATCGAAGAGTTGAAGAAAAATAGATGGCAATTGGTAATTTGTTTGCAGCAGGTGGCGTTGTCATGTGGCCTCTGCTGGGGTTTTCGCTGCTAGGTGTGGCGCTAATTATAGAACGTGTCATATTTTGGGTGAAGATAAATAGTCGGCAAAATCGCATTGTGCGAGATGTGCTAAAGCTTTACCGCCTTGACAATGTAGTTGGTGCTTTGGATAAATTGCAGGCAAATACTGATTTACCTATGTCCCGGATTTTTCTTGCTGCTTTAGAATTGGAGGAGCCAACGCCTGAAGAATTTCGCTTAGCATTAGAAAGTGAAGCGCAAGCCGAAATACCTATACTCAAACGCTTCCAAAATATTTTTGAGACAATTGTTGGTCTTGCACCTCTTTTGGGTCTTCTTGGCACAGTTTTGGGATTAATTTCTTCCTTCGCCTCCCTAGATATTGGTGATGTGGGAGGTACTAAAACCACAGGTGTCACGGCTGGGATTAGTGAAGCTTTAGTATCTACAGCATCAGGATTAGTTGTAGCTATCTTTACACTCTTATTTGCTAATACCTTTCGAGGACTTTACCAGCGTCAAATTGCTTGGATTCAGGAATATGGTGGACAGTTAGAATTACTCTACCGTCGTCGCTATGAAAGAGGGGATAAATCCTATACACCTTCCACATAAACCCAATATCCTAACTCAGAGCAACATTGTGTCCGCGATTGCTGTGATATTTGCGATTGGTTTACAAGTCAAATTTTTGACCTCTAAAACCCTAAGAAAAATACATTATTTCAATTCTTATCTCTAATGATATAACTCTTAAGAGATAAACTCTAAAATGAAACATCACTTTTTGAGAGGATACTCCATGAGCATTTGGGTAAATGAGCAAATCGATCCGTCTGGCATGATTTATGCCTGTATAGCCTGTTGTAATGAGTCTCAAGCCAAAGATTGTCATGAGTCGTTTCAGAAAAATTTGACCGAGATCCAAAGATCTAGCGGTTGGATAGCACGATTGCGGATAGTCGATTCTTGGGATGAAGTTCCAGTTAATGCTTTAAAACTCGATTAATTTTGTAGTATCCAACGACGGTAAAAAGGCAAGCAAGGGAGCCACTGCGGTGGACGGGTTTCCCGGCATAGAGCAAGTGGCGTGGAGCAGGGGAAGAAAAATTACAACTGACAACTAACTATTGCCTCCTACTTTGGAAAGTGGTAGCAGCAAACTCTATCAGTATTGGTTAATAAACGATAAAAATGAGATTAAAAATTTACACTTTATTGAAAATGGCTTTAAAGAAACCTCACTTCTAACAAAAATTTGATGATTTGTATGAAGTATTAAGAGTTATCATCGATCCGAAGGAATAAATTAACAACTTGCAAAAACCGAATTAATGTAGTGAATCCTAAAACTTGCATTTCGGAGCAAGGCTGTCCTATTAATTTGGTTGGCAAAACAGGACAAGCGGTTCAAATTTCAATTCATCGTCCTAGTCACTATATCTGTGCCAACCGCGAACGGATATTACCAGACTGGAAACAGCAAGCTTTTTTATGGGTTGTGATTGTCTTGCAACAATCACGATGTCAATTAGTAGAATGTACGGCAGAAATAGAAATAGAGAAAGAACGCCTACGAGAAAAGTTTATGAGATTTGGCTGCGATCTAGCATTTAATTTGCGCGATCGCAGTTATTTAGCAGACCTCATAGACCCCCGCACTGGCTATCCTTTACTTTCCCATCCGGGAGCAATTCCCCACAACGACACAGCCGTGGTGAAAGCTTTATTAAAATATCCTGTTATTAAAAACAAATGTTGCGTGCTAGTGCATCCTATCTGGGGTACGGCAGTTTATCCCAGCGTTTTGATATCAGAAGCACCACCATTCATTATTGAATCAATCGCTAAAGATATAGCACCTATGCATGGATGGAAAGAAGGATAGGGGACTTGGGAACGCGGAGAAACAAAGACGCGGGGACACGAAGACATCCAAAATTGGTATTAAGTAGGTCGGTGTGAATATTTATCGTTGAGACAAGGCAGAAGGCAGAGGGCAGAAGGCAGAAGGGAAGAGGGTTTGAGCTAAGTTTACTTTTCGTTATATAATTATGTTTATTTGCACCTTTCTACTTAGTCATCAAACAGGTGTTCTTTAATGAAGCGATCGCGTATTAATTTATGATCCATTTTTCAGTTGAAAAATCAGGATATCATGTACAAGAGTTACGCTAAGACGCATAAGTAATCGGACAGAATTAATTACACAATGTCATTGCGAGTGCAACGAAGTGAAACGAAGCAATTGCAAGGGTTTGGGATTGCTTCACTTTGTTCGCAATGACAGTAAATATTTTTGTCCAGCTACTTAGCACAAACTGTTCCTGGAGATAACTTATTTGTGGAAGCTCAGATAGTTGAAGTCTCTAACAGTACTGCTTGCTACTTCCCCTTGATGAGTGGACGCTATGAAGTTAAGCCGGGGATGATGCCTTTCGGTATTTGCTTGGGTAATGGTCAGGCTGACCAGCAGGTATTTCAAATTGATGACAATTTTATACATTACCGTCAGGCTAAACTTTTGGCTCGTGCCGAACGGTTGAGTAAATATTACCAGACGTGTAACTATTCTAAAGCTGTGGCAGGGGCGATCGCTCGTTTAATTATTAATCGCCTCACCCAAGAACACCCGCAATATTTTGACTGTCAAAAGTTAACAGCTAACACGCTGAAATTCCACAGTCAACTCACCCAAGAAACCCTTTACTTAGATGCAGACTGGCAGTTACAGCAAGTCCAGGGTAGTCAAGTTGTTCCAGTTTACGCCTCTACCCTCGATGCTTTAGCAACGCAGATACAAGAAGACCTGACAGTTATTTGTCGTGGTAGCGATGGTAGTAACTGGTTGAGCGCATTTCATCTGTGCTATCCCAACCACTGGTCTGCGGAGGAGAAAATTGGTACAGACTTTGCGACGATACACGCACCTGTGGCAGGCATGGAAAAAATAAATCGGCGCGCAGATGCGATCGCTCATACAATGATTACCCAAAAACCGATGGTTCGCTTTGCTTGGGGTTTGAGTACCGACACCCGCCTCAACCACCATCCCGAACCACCGCCTGATATTTCAGTTAGTCAGTGGCAGGGTAGAAGCTTTGATCTCCAACATCCCAAGCTTTATCTGCGAATTGAGCGCCAAGTAATTTGGGGACTGCCAGAATATGAAGCTGCGCTGTTTAGTATTCGTACTTACTTCAGAGATTGTACTGTAATTAAACAAGACTCAGTGTTAAGGTCTAAGCTGCATACTGCAATTCAGTCAATGTCGCTAGAGTCACTGCTCTATAAGGGTTTGGTAAAGAGTAAAGCTAGTATTTTGGAGTGGTTGAGCTAGGCGTAAGGTATCAAAAGATGTGTTAAAACCTAGTAATGAATATAACCCAGCCTAATTACATCGCAATTCGCCTAGCCCAAGCCTCCCCTGCTTCCCCTGCTCCACGCCACTTGCTCTATGCCGGGAAACCCGTCCACCGCAGTGGCTCCCCTGCTTGCCAAATTTTGGGTGATATCAAGTCTGGCTAATTAGTTATAATTCCCAAATCTATGCAGAAAGCCCAAAAACCCTTCCTCTCTGCCCCTCTGCCCCTCTGCGGTCTTAATGATAAATCTTTAACCGGACACGATATTAGCGGTGGCATAACGCATCTTCATCAGGCGATAGGTTATCGTAAAGTGCAAAATATAGGCTACTAAGTCCGAGTACCAGAACACGCAACTCGAAAACCATAATTGCTGTAACTGCTGCCTGCATCATAGATAAGACGAAACGCCGAACGGCAAAGCTTAGGACTGTAGTACCAAGAACCGCCCCGCAGCATACGATAATTATCATCACTCATCCAAGCACTACCGTCTGTTGGTGCTGCATTATAATTTTTGTGCCAGCCATCCTGACACCATTCAAATACATTACCATGTATGTCATATAAACCAAAGGCATTTGGTGAAAAATTTTCCACATCTGTTGTTTGTTTACGAAATTCTCCTTTAGGGCCCTCATTATAATTGCCTGGATACAATGTCTCCTGATAATTCCAGTCTGTTCCTCGATAATTTGCTAAATCAGTCGTAATCGTTTCGCCAAAATAAAACGGGGTAGTCGTTCCTGCCCGACAAGCATATTCCCACTCTGCTTCGCTAGGCAAGCGATAGCTCTTTCCAGTCTTATTAGATAATCTGGCACAAAATTCAATTACCTCATCCCAAGACACTCGCTCAACAGGTCGATTAGTCCCTTTAAAGTTCGATGGTTGGGAGTTTAAATCAATATTGACCTTGGAAAGTGAAGCAACAACTGTCCATTGACTCTGGGTAACTGGAAATTTCCCCATGAAGAAAGGTTGAATGGTGACATTGTGCTGTGGACTTTCATCACTATCTCGTTCTGGTTCATTCTCAGGCGAACCCATCAAGAATTTCCCGCCAGGAATTGCAACCATCTCTAGAATTACGTCATTGCTCAAGTCTTCTTTAAAAAACTTGGCTCGTTTACGACTGCGTTTAATTTCATGGGTTTTTCCCAAACCAAGCAATCCTGTTGATTTTACTGTTATGGTGGCAGTATCGAACTCAAAGGGCAGAGTCTGAATATTTGGAGAAGATTCTGGTACAGAAATTGGCGTAGATGATTCTGTTGCTGTTTGTTTTTGTAATTCTGCTTGCTGCCTTTGATATTCTGCTCTTTCTCGCTCTTGGCGTAATCTTTGTGCTTCCTGCTGTTGCTTTTGGGCTTCGGCTTTCTTATTTAGAAACGCTACATCGTCATCTTTTATCTTGTAGTATTGCTGCAATTTCTTCAAATCAGCTTTAGCTTTTTCTCCTAACGGATATCCTTGTGCATCTACTAACTTGGTAAAGATTTGCCTGTATTTATCTAGATTTTCTTTGTATCTCCCGTAAGGTTCTAATACTTTGTCTCGGACTGTACGAGCTTCTTGATCGGTTAATTCTAGCTTTTCCTGTAAATCTTTCAATATTTCAGATTCTACAAAAGAAATCTCACCATCAGCTGCAAATTCTTCAGCTTGCTGGCAGTACTCAGCTATGGCAGCTTCTTTTCTTGCAAGCGTGAGTTTTTGTTGACGCTTTTCAATGAGTTGCCCAGCAGCAGCCCTAATTCCCTGAGCTACATTTGCAAAGGCATCATCTCGATTAGTCCAAGATGTAATAGGTTCGGCATTCTTGGGTAAAGATTGCAGTTTAGCAAATGGAGTTTCACTCCAATCAACCCTTCGCAGAATAATTGGAATAACACAAGCTTCTCCAGCATTGTGACGTTCTATTGCTGTGGTGACTTCAATCTCCCAACAATAATTGGAAGCAATAAAGTCTGAACTTATAAGCAACAGAATAATATCGGCTGTGTTTAAATTTTCATTAATCTGGCGATCGCGCTCCTCTCCTGCTAGTATTTTGCGATCGTGCCAGCTGGATATTACGCCCTGCCGTGTCAAGATACTGAGGTGATTTGCTAATTCATCCCGTAGAGCTTCGTCTTTGTAAGAGTAAGAAAAGAAAAGCTTTAACGATAACTCTGGAATTTTGCGTTTTGAGAGTAGGATAAATTACGCTTGTAACAAATTATAGTATTTTTGCCGGATTTGCCTGACAAGCCGTCTTGAGAATGGGTGTAGGGGTGTAAGGGTGTAAGGGTTAAGGGGAAAGACATTTTCATCTAATCCCAATGCTTTCAAAACTCAACCATTTCTAGGCTTACGCAACTTCTGAGAACGAATTGGCCCAAGAAGTTGATTAAGGTCACGCAGTTGTTCAGCTGTACCCATGCAAATCAGCGTATCTCCTGGCATTAAAACTGTTTCGCCAGTGGGACCGCCAATGAGAGTACCATCGTTGCGACGAATAGCCAGAACTAATGCGCCAGTTTGCGATCGCAGCTTGGCTCTTTGCAAAGTTTGACCTACAAAGGGACACAAAGCAGGGTCAAGTAAAAATTCTTCCATATACAACTGGCGGTCTGCACCTGTTAAAATTCCATCCACAAAGTCTAAAACTTGCGGTCTGAGTGCTGCGGCTGCCATCCGCCTACCCCCAGTAATATAAGGAGAAATCACCGCATCTGCACCACCACGCTGTAACTTTTGCAAAGCTTCTTCTGTACTTGCCCGTGCGATCGCTCTAATTCCCGGATTTAGTGTTTTTGCTGATAAAACAGTGTATAAATTTTCTGCATCTGAAGGTAGTGCCGCAACGATACAAATTGCTCGTTCGATACCAACCTTCAAAAGGGTATCATCTAATGTGGCATCACCTTGGTATACTGTGTAACCCTCTACTTGCGCTCTTTGCACGGATTCTATCTCAGAATCAATGACGACAAAAGGTACGCCTTCTGCGCGAAATTCCTTGGCGATTTGCCGACCAGTTCGACTAAACCCACAGATAATGTAATGTTCTGATAGAGATTCCATTAACCGCCTCTGTTGCTGTAGTCGAATTCCTTGTTGAAAGTAGCCTTGAATTACTGCTTCTGTAAATCTGTTGACAATATAACCAATATTGATCACACCCAACAAAATTAGGGCAATGGTAAACAACCGTCCTCGGTTACCAAGTGGGTGTGTCTCTCCATATCCTACGGTAGCCAAGGTGATGACTGTCATGTAAGCTGCATCTTCCCATGACCAACCCTCTACTAGGGAATACCATAAAGTGCCAATGAGGAAAACACCACCAAGAGCGATCGCCCCGGCCATTAACTCTTTTTGAATACGTTGATATTTTTGCTCAAGAGTCGAGTACAAAGTTTTTCACCACCGCCACACGTTTGAAGATATCTGAGCGTTAACCTAAGAGAAAGTATGACCTGCGGTAAAGTAAGAAGAAATTTCCCAGAATTTCTAGGAAACTAGTAAGTAAGTATACGATGAAAAATTTCAGGAGGCGCGGTAGTGAGCATACAAACTCTAATTGAGCAAGCCACCATCCCCCCGTCAGGTTCTGTGTCATCTAGCCCTTTTGATGCCGACAGCTTCGATGAAGCTGTCATGTCAACTTATGCCCGGTTTCCCTTAGCTTTAGAACGGGGTGCTGGTTGCCGGGTTTGGGATACACAGGGTCGGGAATATCTAGACTTTGTGGCTGGAATTGCCACTTGTACCCTAGGTCACGCCCATCCAGCTATGGTGGAAGCAGTGACACGCCAAATCCAGAAACTGCACCACGTTTCTAATTTGTACTACATTCCCGAACAAGGCGAACTAGCCCAATGGATTATTCAACATTCCTGTGCCGATCGCGTATTTTTCTGCAACTCTGGAGCTGAGGCCAATGAAGCGGCAATAAAACTAGCTAGAAAATATGCCCACACAGTTCTAGACATTGAAAAGCCTATTATTCTCACAGCCAATGCAAGTTTCCACGGACGGACTCTGGCAACGATTACTGCTACAGCACAACCAAAGTATCAAAAACATTTTGATCCCTTGGTTCCAGGTTTCCACTATGTAAATTACAACGATATCAGCGCGGTAGAAGCGGCAATTAGCGAGTTGGATGAAGGGGATTACCGCGTGGCGGCAATTCTTATAGAACCATTGCAGGGAGAAGGTGGCGTGCGTCCGGGAGATGTTGCTTACTTCCAAAAACTGCGGCAGATTTGCGATGAAACTGGCGTTTTATTGATTTTCGATGAAGTGCAAGTTGGTATGGGGCGCAGCGGCAAGTTATGGGCTTACGAACATCTCGGCGTTGAACCGGATATTTTCACCAGTGCCAAGGGCTTAGGCGGTGGTATCCCCATTGGGGCAATGATGAGTAAAAAATTCTGCGATGTTTTCCAACCAGGGGAACACGCTAGCACCTTTGGCGGCAATCCCTTTGTTTGTGGCGTGGCACTTGCTGTCTGCCAAACATTGGAACGGGAGAATATTTTGCAGAACGTCGAAGCACGAGGCGAACAGTTGCGAAATGGGTTAAAAGCGATCGCCGCGAAATATCCTAATTATATTTCTGACGTGCGGGGTTGGGGTTTAATCAATGGTTTGGAGTTGCAAGCAGATATTCAGCTAACCGCAGCCGATGTGGTTAACGCTGCCATCAAGGAAGGCGTATTGCTTGTACCAGCCGGGCCAAAAGTTGTCCGGTTTGTCCCACCGCTGATTGTAACAGAAGCAGAAATAGATACAGCCTTGGCAGCTGTTGAGGAGGCGATCGCCACTTTCACCAAATAGGAGTGAAGGGGAAGGGAAAGAGAAAGAAAAAGGGAAGGACTTGAGCTAATCTATCCTCTTTTTTCCCCATCTGCTTTATTCCTTGTCTTCCCTTACCCTTCAAATCCTTATTTACTTATGACATTTTCAACAGCTTCTTTCGCTTTTGTAGCAAGATTTTTTTGAGAACCTGATTGTTTTTCCGCTTTGAGATTTCTTTCATAAGCCTTCTCTATAGAATTAAGGCTTTCTCCATCTTTTACTGCTTGTTCATAAGCTTCTTGTCGATCTTCTTCTTGAATACCGACCCCAGGATCGTATTCGTTAGCGCGGTTAATCTTCTCTTCTGAATTTGGTTTATATTCTGGAGGTACCAGCTTCAACTCTTCAAGTGTCGTTGCATAGCTAGCCTGCTGAACAATGAACAAACCAGACAAACCAGTAAAAATCATCAAGCTAAAAATCAAAATGCTTGAGACGAATGCTTGCTTGAAAGTTATTAGAATTTTTTGCATAGAAAAACCTTCCTAATTGACTGTGACAAGCCTTTATCATCCAGAATGTAGATAACAAAATACAAGGCTCACAGGCATCCTAAGTGTTTAGGTACAGTTCTTACTTCTACCAAAAGATATATTAATTTATACTCCGTATATCACATAACACTCAAATTATAGAACTAAGTATTGTCAATGCAGTTCGCTAAAGTTTATTTGTCAAAAGTTTCTCCATCAACTCGAATTTAATAAGCAAAAAGGCATATTGCTTTCTCAAATCCCAGTTTGCTTTCTCAAACCCCAGTTTGCTTTCTCATTTCAGTACATCGCGCACTCCTTTTGTTGGAAATTCAGCATTAACTTAGAGGTGGCTTAATGAGTAAGACGTTGTATTTTGTGCGACATTGCCGAGCAATGGGGCAAGAACCCGATGCTATATTGACAACACAAGGACATCAGCAAGCGATCGCGTTAATCGATCTGCTGTACAATCGCAACATTGACTACACAAAAATTGTTTACCACTACGTGAATTCTATAAGCAAGCATGTCTACTTTAAATTTCAGAGTTCGTTGGTTGAGTCAGCTTAATACTCTTGATTTAAGTATTGTACAGATACGTTTGCTAGTTATATTTGGTATTTTTTGCTTACCAGGAACCACTGCTAGTCTGGCGCAAGTCAGAACCGCACCTAAACCTAGTTTCACACTGCAACTATTACACGCTTCCGATCAAGAAGCTGGCGTTCCGGCTTTGGAGGATGCACCAAACTTTTCTGCGGTGCTGAATGCACTCAAAAATCAAGATGCTAATCGCGACGGGAAACCCGATTATCCGAATACCTTAATTCTCTCATCTGGAGATGCTTATATTCCCAGTCCCTTTTTATTCGCTAGCGATACAGTATTTGGTGGTCAGGGAAGAGGTGATATTTTAATTCAAAATGCCCTTGGTTTTAGCGCGATCGCTTTTGGCAATCACGAATTCGATTTAGGTACAACCGTTGTTGCAGATTTAATCCAAGCCAAAGAAAATTACCCTGGTACAAAATTCCCTTATCTCAGCACAAACTTAGACTTTAGCACTGATAAAGACCTTGCCAAATTAGTTACAGAAGATGGGCAAGAGGCGAGTAAAATTCCTAATAAGATTGCCCGTAGCACTATCATCACTGTTAACGGAGAAACAATTGGTGTAGTGGGGGCGACAACTCCCACGCTAGCGACTATTTCCTCTACTGGTGGCGTGACTGTGTTACCTAAAAAATTTAATGACAAAAATGCCGCAGATATAGCCGCTTTAGCTGCGGAAATTCAAACTTCGGTTAATACGTTGCTGATAAAAAACCCAGAGATTAACAAAGTCATTTTGCTAACACATATGCAGCAAATTGCTATTGAATTAAAGCTGGCTGAGTTACTCAAGAACGTAGATATTATTGTCGCTGGTGGTTCCAATACCTTGTTAGCAGATAAGACAGACCGTCTGCGAGTAGGCGATCAGCCTGCTGGAACTTATCCCATCCTCAAAAAAGCAGCAGATGGTAATCCCATAGCCATAGTCAATACTGATGGTAACTATCGCTATGTTGGTCGTTTGGTTGTGGATTTTGATAGCAAGGGGGTGATTATTCCCAAAAGTATTAACTCTAAAATTAGCGGTGCTTACGTTACTGATTCCCAAGGTGTAGCAGCTGTCAGGGGAAAACCAGACCCTAAAATTGTCGCCATTACAGCTGCACTCAAAAAAGTGATTATTGCCCAAGACGGTAAGATTTTTGGGAAAACTAACGTCTTCCTCAACGGTTGGCGGGGTGATGTCCGCACACAAGAAACCAATTTAGGTAATCTCACAGCCGAAGCTAATTTAGCGATCGCCAAGCGTTACGATCCTCAGACAGTCATCTCCATCAAAAATGGCGGTGGTATGCGTGACAACATCGGCGTATACACCTTTCCAGCAGGTTCCACTCGTCCAGAAGATGTACTCAAATTACCACCCCAAGCCAATCCCACAGCAGGTAAAAAAGAGAAAGAAATTTCCCAACTTGATATTGCCAATGCACTGCGGTTTAATAATGGTTTAACACTTGTTACCTTGACCGCCGCAGAATTATTGGCAGTAATTGAACACAGTGTTGCAGCCGTAGTGCCTGGTGCTACACCCGGTAGTTTTCCCCAAATAGCGGGATTAGCCTTTAGCTTTGACCCCGATTTACCAGCAGGTAAACGTGTTAGATCGTTGGCTATCAAAGACAGTAAAGGCAAAATCATTGATGTAGTAGTTAAAAATGGCCAGTTAGTGGGTAATTCAACTCGTACCTTCCGCACTGTTACCCTCACCTTCTTGGCAGGTGGTGGAGATGGCTATCCCTTCCCCAAAGAACAAGTTGATTTGACATCAAAAGATACCGATCCCAGCAAGCGCACAGGTTTAGCCACCTTTGCCCCAGATGGTTCCGAACAAGATGCACTTGCAGAATATCTAGCTACTAACTTTAAACAGGTTCCATTCGCTCAAAAGGATGTGCCATCCGCAGAAGATAGCCGGATTCAAAACCTCAAATACCGTAAAGACGTAGTGTTATTAAACTCATTAATCGGTGGTAGAAAGTCTTCTAAATTAAATAAAAAATCCTAAGGAATTTTGCTTTTATTATGCCAGCAATAGAAACATTATCTACGCCTCGCATGATTGGCGATCGCTTACAAACCAAACATCTCGATTGGCTTTGCATTATGCATCAAGATCCTAAAGTTATGGCAACTTTGGCTGGTGTTCGTTCCAATGAGCAAACAAAGCTATTTCTTCAAGAAAATCTAACTCATTGGGAGCGTTACGGATTTGGTTTATGGATGTTTCGAGACAAAATTGGTAATCGTTTTGTTGGTCGTGGCGGTCTTCGGAATACTCATACCATTTCCCAAAAATAATGATACAGATCCAAACCCAGAAACCTAGACTAAATGGGACTTTCTTAATTACGAATTACGAATTACGAATTACGAATTGGTATCACATAGCTGGTAACGATGAGGTAGAGTTAGCTTACTCCCTGGTGGCAGAATTTTGGGGAAAAGGATTGGCAACAGAGATGGGTGAGGCAATCTTAAAAGTAGGTTTTGAGCAAATAGGCTTACCAGAGATAGTTTGCTTTACCATGACAACCAATTTTGCATCACAACGGGTTATGCAAAAACTGGGTTTTCAATACGAACGCGATATTGTCCATGCGGATTTACCCCATGTATTTTATCGCCTGAAGGCTCCAGCAAAGTAGTTGATTTAAAGTTTTGAAAATGCCTATCTATGATTCCATTGGTCAACAATATACAAAAACTCGTGTTCCTGACATGCGGATTGTCAATAAGTTAATCGACCTGCTCAATCAGCCCCAAAATAGTATTATCGCTGATATTGGCGCTGGTACTGGTGGTTACAGTCGAGCGATCGCCAACCAAGGATATTCTATCTACGCTGTAGAACCTTCATCAGTTATGCAGACACAAGCAGTAGAACATCCTCAAGTCCAATGGTTGGCTGGCTATGCAGAGGCTCTCCCTTTACCAGATAAGTCTGTTGATGCAGTCATAAGTATCTTGGCAATTCATCATTTTTCTAACTTAGAAACAGCCTTTCAGGAAATGCATCGAGTGATTAAATCAGGTGCGATCGTTTTGTTAACTTTTGATATTAGATTGGCTCAAAAAATCTGGCTCTACGATTACTTTCCTTGGCTTTGGGAAGATGCACTACGATTCCTTCCACTCAATGAACAGATAGAAATGATTCAATCAAATACCCAAAGACGTGTTGAAGCATTTCCTTTGATGTTGCCCTACGATTTATCCGATTTGTTTGCCGCAGCAGCTTGGAGACGACCTGAATTGTATCTTCAGCCAGAGGTGCGTGCGGGAATATCTTCTTTTGCTTTAGCTAATGCGAGTTTAGTTGAACCAGGAGTGAAGTCACTCGCCGCAGATTTAAGTAATGGTGAATGGGAAGTAAAGTATGGAGATATCCGCAAAATAACAGAGATTGATGTAGGTTATCGTTTTTTACGTGCAACAATTGACAATTGATACTAATTATTCCAAATAAGGCTATAGATGTGTAGTATTTTTGGCAGATATTGAGGTAAATTCTGATGGCGATGATTTTAGATAAAGTCGTTCCTTTTGGCAGGTCAATGGATGAATATGTAAAAATATTCAATTTAACAGATGCAGATTTAAATAAAAAAATTATTGGTATTGGGGATGGCCCTGCAAGCTTTAATGCAGAAATGACACGTCAAGGTAAAAGTGTAGTTTCTGTCGATCCACTGTACCAATTTTCTAGTGCTGAAATATTACAAAGATTTAATGAAGTAGTTGATAATATTATTAACCAAGTGAAAGCTACACCCCATGATTGGGTGTGGAGCTACCATAAATCTCCAGATGATTTGCGACGCAATCGAGTAAAAGTCATTCAAGAATTTCTGCCTGATTACGAGAATGGCAAAAATAGCAATAGATATGTAATTGGCCAATTACCAAATTTAGAATACCAAACCCAAGAATTTCAAATAGCTCTTTGTTCGCATTTGTTATTTTTATATTCTGACCAATTCGATTATAATTTTCACTTAAAATCTGTAAATGAAATGCTGCGTATCGCTCAAGAAGTGAGAATATTTCCGCTTCTGACTTTAATGTTGAAACCTTATCCACATTTAGATGGAATTATAGAATATTACAAAGCCAAAGGTTACAAAGTAAATATTGAACAAGTTGAATACGAATTACAACTTGGTGGCAATCAAATGTTGAAGATCGCCAGAGATGTCATTTGAATACTAGCTTGGTATCAGCTTTTGGACGCTTCATCTGTTGCAACTCATATTCCGAAGCTTAACTTTTAGCACCATAATTTTGTGTAAAAATACACTGTTATCAGCAGCAATTGATAAGTAGCCGTCATGAACTACATACACCAGGACAGATGAAAAAACTTTCTTTCCTTCTGCCATCTGCCATCTGCCCTCTGCCTTTTTCAAGTCAGCTTGGTTGATTCAATCCAACAATCTTAATATGAATAACACTGCCGCAATTTTATACAAAAGAGATGGTTATGATACTTCTGGGAAAAGACTCCTAGGTCGTCAAGCTGCGGGTGAAGGGTTTCTCAGAGCTTTAGTCCAACATGGAACGGCTGATTATCTGTATTGTTACGCAGATAGCCAGACAGAATTCGCTGAATTTTGCCACCGCATTCAACCTTGGATGAAACGTTCTCGTCAAGTGCAATGGTTACCCACCAGCAATCATCAGTTACTTGCACAAGCAGGGACAATTTATCACCCCGATCCCCTACTATCTAAAGTTGCCTGGATTAGAAGATTTGGCGAGCAACAAGGATATAGTATCTGTGGAGTGACTCATACTATTGCAAGTACAGGAGTCATGGAAGGCATTGGTGATTTGCTGATTGCACCTCTTCAGTCTTGGGATGCTCTCATTTGTACCTCTGTTGCAGTGAAGACTGCTATTGAACGTCTTCTCAATACTTGGGCTGAATATTTAGCTCAACGTACAGGTGGCAAACCTAATATTGATATCCAACTGCCAATTATCCCTCTGGGTATTGATTGTGATGCTGTTGACCACGGCGATCGCAGTACGAACATCAAAAGAAGTCTGCGTCAAATACTCGGCATTCCCCAAGATGAGATTGTTGTGCTGTTTGTCGGCAGATTGTGTTTTTATGCTAAGGCACACCCTGTACCGATGTATTTAGCTTTGGAAAAGGCAGCACAAGCGACCAAAGCCAAAATACATTTTGTGCAGGCTGGTTGGTTTGAAGATGAAAGAGAGGAAGTCAGCTTTAAAGCGAGCGCTCAGATGTTTTGTCCATCAGTCAATTGTATTTTTGTCGATGGACGTAAACCAGAAATTCGTTCGGGAATCTGGTCTGCCGCAGATATTTTTATTTCTTTAGTAGATAACATTCAAGAAACCTTTGGACTGACACCAATTGAAGCGATGGCAGCTGGTTTACCTGTAATTGTCTCAGATTGGAATGGTTATCAAGAGTCTGTGCGTCATGAAATTGATGGTTTGCGAGTTCCCACGCTGATGCCTGCACCAGGGTTGGGGCTAGATTTAGCCTCTGGATATCTTAGCGATCGCTTGAATTATAGTGCCTATATTGCTCATTCATCAATGGCAATTGCTGTCGATATTGATGCGGCATCAAGAGCATTAGTAGAGTTGATTGTTAATCCCGAACTGAGAAAGCGCTTAGGAGAGAACGGACGACAGCGGGCGAGGCAAACTTACGATTGGAAAGTTGTAATTGCAAGTTACGAAAATCTCTGGCAGGAATTAGCAGAAATCCGGGCTACTGCATCAATTTCTACACCAGTTCTACCAAGTAGACCACCTGCACCTTTGTGTGACGATCCTTTTAGGTTGTTTGCCCATTACACCAGTACAATACCCGCTCAAAACCTAGTGCTAACACTTAGTACTATGAGTACACCAGAGCATTTGCAACAACTCCGGCAAAATTGGATTACGAATTTTGGTGCAGACATAAGAAGCACGAATTCTACTATAGATGCGGTCTTAGCTGCGATCGCACAACACGGTTCAATTTCAATTGAAACAATTCTCAGACAACATCCAGATGTCTCTCCCACACTTTTACTTCGCACTCTTATATATCTAATAAAATTTGATGTGCTGCGTGTTGAAGGTTCATCGTGAAGAAGGCAGAGGGGCAGAGGGGCGGAGAGGCAGAGGGGCAGAGGAGAGAATTCTTAAATAATTTCTCTGTGTCCCGTTGTTCCCTAATCCCCTCATCTCCTCCTACCTCTCAAAGTAATAAGTAATCGGACAGAATTACTGGACTTTGGACTAAAAGGCTAGAGAAAAGCAGTCAGTGTTACTGCTGACTGCCGTAAAGTCAATGAAAGTAATCGATAAATCATTGACGTGATGATCCTGACACAACTAGAAAAATTCCGCCAAGCTATCTACGATTG